>DAIRDI010000465.1:0-2271 GCA_036796235.1 Candidatus Competibacteraceae bacterium
GCATCCCTCATGCACCACGCGAGCCGCGCCGCCGATCTCGGCGTCGGAATAGGCGGTGACGTTCTCTTCCAGGAAATCCACGAACCGTCCTTCCTGCTGCAACAGCGCCAGCAATTGCAGCGCGGAATCCGGCAGGGTATCCCGCAGAGTCGGCTTGGGTGGCTCCACCGGCGCCGGAACGGCGGGCGCCCGCTCGCCCTGCTCCAGGCGCAGCACCCCCGCGGCGAACGCGCCATCGGCCAGAATCCGCCCGAACGCGCGCAGCGCCAGCGTCAGGCGGGTCCAAAAACTTTGTTGTGAATCATTCATGCAACAAGCTCCCAGAAATTAAGCGACTTCGTGCGGTATCCTATCACGCATCGGCGCCGCGCCGACGGTGGCGAAATCCCCGCGCTGACCCGATTTGGCGTATCATTAGGAGCAAGAACGCACGATCGTGACTCGACGTGCGTATGCGGTGGCTCCCCCGACCCACCGTTCACCGAACCGACGCGCGAAGCAATGCATTGCTGGCAGGAGTGTTTGTCATGGCCCGGATATTGATCGTCGATGACTCGCCTACCCAAGTCTTGAGTCTGACCAAGATCCTCAAAAAACATCAGCACGAGATCCTGACCGCCAAGGATGGGGCGGAAGGCGTGGAAGTCGCCAAGGCGGAACTTCCGGATTTGATTCTGATGGACGTCGTCATGCCCAGGGTCAACGGTTTTCAGGCTACCCGCCAAATCACCAAGAATCCTTCGACCAGCCACATCCCGGTGATCATCGTGACCACCAAGGACCAGGAAACCGACAAGGTCTGGGGCGAGCGGCAAGGCGCCAAGGGCTACGTCGTCAAGCCCGCGGATGAATCCTCCCTGATGACGAAGATCAACCAGTTCCTCCCCAAGTAGTCGACCGCTAAGCCACATAAAACAGGATGGTAAGGTAGTGACTCGCGCTGCCCGCCAGCACAAACAGGTGCCATATCCCGTGGAAATACCTGACCTTCTCATCCAGGCAGTAAAAAACCAGGCCGCCTGTATACAACAGGCCTCCTAGCAGCAGCCAGAAAAAGCCTTCCGGCGGCAAGGCCCGCAACAAGGGTCCCAGCGCCACCAGCACCAGCCAACCCATCAACACATACACGACCACGGACCAGACGCGATTACCCTTTCGCGGCAGGAACTCCAAAACGATCCCGAACACCACCAGTCCCCAAATAATGCCGAAGATCGTCCAACCCCAGACGCCGCGCAGGGTCACCAGCGTGAACGGGGTATAAGTGCCGGCGATCAGTAGATAGATCGACAGATGATCCAGCTTGCGAAAGATCTGCTTCGCCTTGCCCCGCAAGCTGTGATAAAGCGTGGAGACGGCGTACAACATGAACAAGGACACGCCGTAGATGCTGAAGCTGACGATCTTCCAAGGATCGCCCTGCCGCGAAGCCACCACCACCACGATCACCGACCCGACCAGCGCAGCCACCGCACCGATCAGGTGGCTGATGCTATTGAAGCGTTCGCCAGGATACATGCGCGCTTAGACCCGTCATCACCGAACCCATTCCGATCATACATCTCTACGCATCTCGATCCGTAGCACGTTCTGGTTCCCCTCCCGGCGGTAGGCGACCTCGCTCGCCAGACTCTTGATCAGCAGGATGCCGAGGCCGCCCGGCTCGCGTTGCTCGAGTTCGAGCGCCGTATCGGGATCAGGCTGGGTCAACGGATCGAACGGCGGCCCCTCGTCCGCGATTTCTACTCGCAAACTCTCCGGCTGGGCCACCACCCGACATTGCACCGTGCCGACCGGCCTCCGGTCGCCGTAGGCATAACTCACCACGTTAACCAGGGCTTCCTCAACCGCTAGCTCCAGCCGGGCAATCTGGGCGTCGGCCACGCCGGCAAGCTCGGCCATCCGCCGCACGTGCTCGAGAAATGCCGGCAGATAAGCCAATTCGGCGGGCAGACACAGGATCGCTTCCTGAACGACGGGGCTTTCGGGAATCATGGCGTTTGCGGCTCCTTCACTGTAGCGGTGGCATCCCTGATTCGCGCCACGGCCAGCAGGTTCGGCAATCTTTTGCGCTCTTGTTATCCTAACAAAAATTTCCATTCACCCCAGTGAAGACCACCGAATGCCGCCTTCCGCCATGGTTCCCACGCCCGCAACCGGCTGGCAGGCCCGCCTGACCCTCGGCTTTCAGCGCCAGCACGCCCGCACGATTCTGGGTTCATGCGCGCATTACGGCCCGTTGCGGGTGCAGCGGCCGTTTTATCCCGAGGG
>DAIRDI010000466.1:0-2261 GCA_036796235.1 Candidatus Competibacteraceae bacterium
CCGATGCTCCGCTATTCGAGGAAGCCAGACCCCGGAGCAGCTCGTTTCGCGAGCCTATGACGCGCACCTCGCGCTCGGCGACCTCGACGCGCTGCACCGGAGCCGGGAGATGATCCCGCTGAAATCCGCCGCCTTTCCAACGCATGCGCCGGCGGGCGGCGCCCAGGAGCCCACCTTCAGAGGAAGCGGGTCAGTAGCCGAACCCTTCGTGCCAGAATGTGGTTGGGCCGGTCAGCGTGACGCTCGCATCAGTTTTGAGGTAGAGCGGCAGGTCGGCAAGCGCGGAAGCGCCCTGTTCGGACGCCAGCGCGGACTGAAACGACTCGAGGTTCTCCCACTCCAGCACCGCCATGCCGTCAAACGGCTGCTCGGCCCCATCGGCGTCCGGTGCAAACAGAAAGAACTCGTAGCTGATCAGTCTCGGCAGCCGGTGCGCGAGCGGCACATGAGTTTCAAACTGATGGACGCGAAACTGCTCGTAAGTCAGGTCGCTGCTACGCTTGACCAGAGTGACGGACTTGAAGCTCTCATTTGGCCTGGAACCTTGCATTGCCATCAACCCTCTCAGTGTGATCCGAGCCCCTGACCTTGGTAGCACTAACAGGTGACGAGCGAGTGACGCCGACGAGAGGACAAGCTTCGCTGGCGTCCTGCGCGGTGGGTCGATAACCATCCCGGTGCAAAAAGGGAGAAAACGCGACGGCCACGCGCCCGCCCGGCGCGATGGTACCGCCAGCATTCCGGCGTGCGCAGAACTCTCACTTGGAGCGACCTGGACGCTCGGTGGGGGCGAAAAGGCGCCGACGCTGCGTGTGTCCGCTTCCAACTTGCTCGCTAATCGCGGCTGGAACGCCAACGACGACGAAAGCCTGTTCCCAATCGAGACTCGCGCCGTCCGAGCATCGCTTGCCTTCAACTGGTAGATGCTGGCTCCAAGTGTAGCGCTACAGCGTATTCGTAGTGATTGAGGTGGTCCCGGAAAACTGGACAGGGTGTTAAGCTATTTCCGCTCTGAAGGATGGACGGGAATGAAGACGACGAGAAAACGCTACGGCGCGGACTTCAAGGCGAAGGTTGCGCTGGAAGCGATCCGCGGGGACCTGACGCTGGCGGAGCTGGGTGCCAAGCATGGCATCCACCACACGATGATCGCGGCGTGGAAGCGGCAGGCGATTGACGGCATGGCGTCGACCTTTGCGGGCGCCTCGGAGGTGGCGCGGGCGAGCGGAGAGGCGGAGATCGACAAACTGCATTCCAAGATCGGGCAATTGGTCGTGGAACGGGATTTTTTAGCCAAAGCCTTCGGTCGATGAGCGTGGATCGAAGGCGCGGGATGATCGAGGCGGTGCACGCCGATCTGTCGATCTCGGCGCAATGTCGCTTGCTGTCGATCAGCCGGTCGTCGTTCTATTATGCGCCGCAGCCGGAGTCCGAAGAGACGCTGGCGCTGATGCGGGTGATCGACGCGGCGTTCCTCGATATGCCTTGGTATGGCAGCCGGCAGATGGTTCGCCATCTGCGGCGCCAGGGCGTGAACATCGGCCGCCGGCGGGTGCGGCGGTTGATGACCAAGATGGGGCTGTCGCCGATCTACCAGCGGCCACGGACCAGCGATCCGCACCCGCAGCACCGGATTTATCCGTATCTGCTGCGGCATCTGGTGGTCGAGCGGCCAAACCAGGTCTGGTGCGCCGACATCACCTACATCCCGATGCGACGTGGCTTCCTGTACCTGGTGGCGATCATGGACTGGGCAACCCGGAAAGTGTTGGCCTGGCGGCTGTCGAACACGATGGACGTGGGGTTCTGCGTCATGGCGTTGGAGGAAGCGCTGGCGCGCTTTGGGTCACCCGACATCTTCAACACGGACCAGGGCAGCCAATTTACCAGCTTCGGCTTTACCAGCGTGTTGAAGGACGCCGATATCCGGATCAGCATGGACGGCCGCGGGCGCTGGATGGATAACGTGTTCATCGAACGCTTGTGGCGCTCGATGAAATACGAATGTGTCTATCTCCATGCGTTCGAAACCGGTTCCGAACTGCGGGTCGGCCTGACCCGCTGGATCGGGTATTACAATGCTGACCGGCCGCACTCGGGGCTTGCAGGGCTGACCCCGAATGAGGCTTATGGGGCGAACGAGAATCTTCCGTTGCAGGGGCATGCCCCGGCAACAGAAACACTCCAGCTGGCGGCATGATCGAAACCTGAGATTAGCTTAACTTCTCCGTTAAACTGTCCAAACAGGCGGGACCACCTCA
>DAIRDI010000467.1:0-2234 GCA_036796235.1 Candidatus Competibacteraceae bacterium
CCGTCGACCGTGACGCGACCGGCATCGGGAACCAGCAGCCCGGCGGCGGCGGTCAGCAGGGTGGATTTGCCGGAGCCGTTGCCGCCGACCACCGCGATCAGGTTCCCTGGTTCGGCCTCGGCTCGAAGATCCTCCAACACCCCACCGACCGTGAAACCTTCAAAGCACAACCGCCCCGCCCCCGCGGTCAGGATCGCGGTCCGCCGCGGATGTTCCAGTGATGGCAGGGCGAGAAAGGCCCGCAGGTATTCCCGCGCCGCTCGAAAGTTCTGCCAATAGTCATACACTCGAGCTAGCGCGTTGAGATGCGGTTGCAGCAACCCGGCCACCGCCAGCGCCGCCACCAGCACGCCTGGCGTCACCGTGCCTCGGGCCAGTTCCCAAGCGCCCAACAGTACGATAAGCGCGGTGACCAGCCCCCCGGCCGCTTCCGGCAACAGCCGAATCCAGGCCGCCGTGCTCGCTCGCGTCACCATCGCCGCCCGCAGTTGCTCGCTTTGCCGCCGTACCCGTTCGCGTTCGCGCCGGGTCTGGCCGCAAGCCTGGATGGTGGCCACCGCGCCCAGTCGGTCGCCGATCGCGTTGGCCAACCGTCCCTGCTCCCGGCGCGCCTGGCGCACCCGAACCAGCAGTCGTGGTCCGAGCAGCGCCATGACGATCCCGAGCACGGTCAAGATCGCGCCGACCGCCAGCGCCAGCCGCGGGCTGATCGCCGCCAGCACCGCCAACGCGCCTGGAACGGCGATGAGGCCGACCAACAAGCGCGCCAGTCCCTGGCTGGCCCAGAGCCGCAGGGCGCTGAGATTGCCGCTGAAACGCAGCATCAACAGGCCGCGCGGTCGCTGGCGGAGCACGGGCAACGGCAGCGCCGCCAGATGGGCGAACAGCCGCAGCCGCACGCTGGTGGCGTAACGCTGGCCCAGTTCCTCGGCGTCGCGGCGCTCCCAAACCCGCAGGGCCAACAGCAGCAACGTCAAGCCGAGCAGACCGGCGACGCTGAAGTACAACCCGGACGAGTGTGGGTCCGCGCCGGCGAACAGCGCATCGAAACTTTGCCGCACCAACAGGACCGCGGCGGCTGCGGCAACGGCTTGGCTCGCCCCCGACGCCACCAGGCGTAGGAGGAGCCGGCCGCGACCCTCGCCCAAAACACCCATTGGGTCTTTCATGCCGCCGCCATCCAGGCTGGCGTCGCGCCCGGCCCCACCGCGATCGGAGCATTCCGTAAATCGGCCAGGGAGTACACTGGCAATCCCGTGGCGGTGGCCTCGCGGCTGGCCAGCGGCGACCGGGTGAGCAGGCCGGTGACGCCCAGCACCGGGAGCCGGCGTTCACGCAACCAGGCTACCCCGGCGGCGGCGCCCAGCGAATCCTGAGCGGCCATCAACACCCCGCTGATGCTGGCGCGAAAGCGGTCCGATTCCAGCAATTGGGCGGTTTCCCGCTGGTACAGGCCATCGGCTACTTCGATGACGATGGCGCTGACTTCCTGCGCCTGCAAATGGCCGATCAGCGTCGAGAGGATGGCTTCCAGTTCCGGTAGTTCCACTCGATAAGTGGAGGCATGGCCGGCATCAGTGAAATCCAGGACCGCCGCCGCGCCGGCGTCGGCCATGAGCGACACATCGGCCGGCGCGCCGGTGCCGGTGACCTTGGCCGCCCCCACCCGGTGACCGGCGCGGTGCAAGCCGTGGATCAGATTCGCGGCGGCGGTGGTCTTGCCGGAGTTCATGCAAGTGCCCACCACCGCCACGACCGGAACCGCGACTTTTCCCGTCAGGGCGGGCAAGGCAAAGTCGCGTAGATTCAACGGCAGGCCCCAACCATCGCCGATGAGTCCCAACGGTTCCAGGACGGTCGGTGGCGCCATCGCACCGTGTTGCGAGAGGACTTGGGCCGCAAGGCCCCCGGCGGCGGCCAAATGGCAGACGTCCAGATTCGGGGGCACCTCGGCCTCGAACTGATCGGGTGCGTAGCGGTTGCCGAACGCCACGATGACGGTGTCGTTCTCGAACAGATCGGCGGGACGCCCCATGCTGAGTTGCACGCGTTTGTGCTGGCCGATGGCCCGGACGCGAGCCAGGACGAGATCGCCCGCTTGCGGCTGGCGATCGCCCGTCAACAGAGTGCGCATCGCGCCGACTTCGACGCGCCGGGTGGTAAACGCGCGCTTGGCGGTGGCCACGGTGGCCGGTGATAAAATTTGTACGTTCATGGCGGTATCTCCTGAGTGA
>DAIRDI010000468.1:0-2205 GCA_036796235.1 Candidatus Competibacteraceae bacterium
CGCGCTTCCTGGCGCCCGAGGACGAAAGTCGGGTCGACGTGACCGTGCGGAATCTGAGCGCCCCGCCCGGCGATTACGCCATCCGGCTGAGCGCCGAGGGCGCGGCGGCGGTCGCCGAACCGACGGCGTTCACCTTCACGGTGACCGATTCCGCCGTGCAAAGCGCCGAGAGTCGGACGTTCACCCTGCGCGGGTTGAATCCCGGCGTCGGTCAAATTCGGCTGCATTTGGACGGCCCGAACGGCTTCCAGTTGACGCGCGAGTCCGAGATCGGCGTCCGACCGGCGCAGGCCCTGCTCTCCACCCGCACGGCGGGCCGCCTGAGTCCGGGGGAATCGTTGCGCCTCGACGCCGCGACGCTCGGCGAATTCGTACCCGGCACCGGCCAAATTCGCTTGAGCGTGGCCAGCCGGCCCAATCTCAACGTCCCCGAATTGCTCGCGCAACTGGATCGCTATCCCTACGGCTGTCTGGAGCAGACGACCAGCCGCGCCCTGCCCTTGCTGTACTTCAATCAGGTGGCCGAGGTCTGGGTCGGCCAGAATGCCGTCGAGGCTGGGTTGCGGGCGCGGGTGCAGGAAGCGATTCAGCGTATTTTGAGCTTGCAGGACGCCAACGGGGGGTTCGGACTGTGGAGTCCGGATAGCGCCATCGAAGATTGGCTGTCGGCCTACGCCATGGATTTCCTGGTCCGCGCCCGCGAGGAACAGTACCTGGTTCCGGAGGCGGCCTATCAGCGCGGGCTGACGCGCCTGCAAGAACGGTTGAACCGGGACGAGTTCGACGAGGCGCAGCTCGCCTGGCGGGCCTATGCCCTGTACGTGCTGGCGCGGGCGCAGCAAGCCGCCATCGGCGATTTGCGCTATCTGCACGACAATTATCTGTTGAAACTCCCCTCCGGCCTGGCCCAGGCGCAACTGGGCGCGGCCCTGGCGCGTTACGGGGAATTGGACCGAGCCCGGGAGGCGTTCGCCGCCGCCTTGAATCGCGCGGATCGGGCATCGGTGCGCGATTACGGCAGTCCGCTGCGCGACCGGGCGGCGCTGCTGGCGCTGCTGGCCGAATCGGGGCTGTTGCCGGAGCGGATACCGGGGCTGGCCGAGGAACTGGCCGCCGCGGCGAACGAGCGTCGCTATACCAGCACCCAGGAACAGGCCTGGCTGCTGCTGGCCGCCCGCGCGCTGCTGGCGCAACCGTCGGAACCGCCGCGGCCGGCGGCGGACGGGAAGCCGGGAGCGTTGCCGCCCATCGATCTGGTCAGCCGCGCGCCGGCCGTGCGTCTTGTGGTGGACGATCAGACGATCACCGCCGATCCGTTTTATCTGTCGCCCACGGCCGAGCAATTGGCCCAAGGGGTAACCGTGCGCAACGAAGGCCAACACCCGGTCTGGACGGTCGTGAACCAGAGCGGCGTGCCGGTGGCGGCGCAACCGCCGGCGCAAGAAGGCTTCACGATCAGCCGCCGCTACTACACCCGCGCGGGCCAGGCAGTGAATCCCGAGCAGATTCGCCAGAACGACCTGCTGTTGGCGGTCATCACCGGCGAGGCGCTGGCCCGGGATGAGACGCAGCAGGCGCTGGTGGTGGACCTGTTGCCGGCGGGACTGGAGATCGAAAACGCCCGGCTGGCGCACGGCGATTCAACCACGGAAATCGCCTGGCTGCCGGCATTGACCGAGGCGCTGCACACCGAAATTCGCGATGACCGCTTCGTGGCGGCGCTGGATCTCGATGCGTCGGCGGAGCGGCGGAAATTCACCCTGGCCTATCTGGCGCGCGCGGTGACGCCGGGCGTCTACCGGCAACCGGCGGTGTTCGTGGAGGATATGTACAAACCGTGGCAGTTCGGGCGCGGGGCGCTGGGGACGGTGAAGGTGGATTGATGTGCGTTTTTCAGCCGCTTCCGCTGAAATGGTCGTAACCCAGCCGCTCCAGATGGAAAGCCGAACCGTCGGCGCGAACCAGGCGCAAGCCCGGTTCCGCCGTGATGACGCCGATGCGGGTGCAACGGCAGTCCCAAGACGCCGCCGCGGTTTCCAGTCGCGCGGTCCGCTCCAGCGGCACGGTGAAGCACAATTCGTAATCATCGCCGCCGGCCAGCGCGGTTCGGAGCGCCGGGTCCCGGTCGAGGCTGGCGGTCAAGGCCGGCGACAGCGGCAACCGGTCAACTTCCAAACACGCTCCGACTCCGCTGCGTTCCAGGAT
>DAIRDI010000469.1:0-2204 GCA_036796235.1 Candidatus Competibacteraceae bacterium
GGACTGGCCGTCGGCCACGAGTGTGGCGATCCTCGATGAAAGAAAGATTTGTGCGGCGCACCATATTTTGCTATATTTTCGGTTGCCATCATCAAACCTATAAAGAAAAATCATGCACATCGCAGACGATCCCATGTTGGCGCTCATCGTCCGTTTCGCGGCGGAAGCCCAGAAGGCGGAGATCTCGAACGCGGAATTTTTGCTTCAGCAGGCCGCCGCCATCGAGCGCCATACCGCGCAATTTCCCGCCAGCGAGCGGAACGCACGGGCCATGGAATGGATCGCGACGCATGCCCGGCAGTATCGGCGACAGTGGCAAAAAATCGCGGTGGCCCAGGCTTTGGGGAAGACGCGATGTCCCGATTGTCCGCTGCTGGGAGATCCCCGGTCGGCGCATTGCGAGATTCATGCGTTCTGGCTCAAGCTCTTGCAGCATTACATCGCCGATGAAATATCCTCGCAAGAATACGTCGAGAGTACGCTGAAGCTGCTCGATCAGTATAAAAATCGGCTCAAGATCGGCCAGATCCGCCAGCGGTTTCAACCCGAAACCGCGCGGATCGATCCCGCCTGAGAGCGGCGAGCGACCCAAAGGCCTGGCTGGAAATTCCACGGCATATAGCGTTCCCAAGCGATTTGTAGGTTGGGTTAGGCCGTAGGCCGTAACCCAACATTTTGATTATGTTGGGTTACGCGCTGCGCGCTAACCCAACCTACACATCTCTGGCGGCTATTCCTGGTCGGAAGGGCGGCCTTCCACGAGGGTCCCACGGTCGACGGCCTCCTGCAACCGACGCACTTCCTCGATGATCCGCATGAAGCGCTGACCCAGCGGCGTCAGCAGGTACTCCACCTCGACGGGCGGCTTCGCGCCGAATACCGTGCGGTTCACGATACCGAAGCGCATCATCTTTTGCAGGCGCTCGTTCATGACCTTCGCCGACAGCCCAGGGGAGGCCCGCAGCAAGGCGCTGGGCCGATGGCATCCGGCGGCGAGAAGCCCCAGGATGCCGAGCGACCACTTGCAACCGATGATGCTCTCGACCATGGCGGCGACGGGAATGGGGCGGTCATCCGTGCTCGCGGATCCGGCGCTGTCCGAGGAATCGTAGTCAACCATTACGTACCTACCTTACCAAAAAGTGTCATCTTGAATAGACCACACTCGTGGCGCATCCTCCGGCGTGGGTGGCGCAAGACCACCGCGAATCCTGAAACCGGAAGGAGTTGAGAGATGAAAACCAAAGCTGTCTTTTACCACGCCGGCTGTCCCGTGTGCGTCAGCGCCGAGCAATCGATGCTCGGCGCGCTGGACCCATCCCGCTTCGATGTCGAGGTCGTGCATCTCGGCACGGCCAAGAACCGTCTCCCGGAGGCGGAAACGCTGGGCGTCAAGTCGGTCCCCGCGCTCGTGCTGGACCATCAAGTCTTCCACATCAACTTCGGCGCCAGCCTGTCCGATCTTAAGTAATTGCCCCTCATGAGGGGTTCGGCTGGAGGGGTGATGACGCCCCTCCAGCCTTATCGGCACTTTCGCTCGGGTAGACGGTTAAGCAGGAATACCGAGGCTTCGTCGCCCATCGCGGGGTGAATCACTTCTTACTCGGCCATCTCCAGAATCCACGTCGCCAAGGCGTCGAGGTCGGCGTCGGAAATGCGCGGATTGGGCGGCATCGGGATTCTTCCCCACACGCCCACGCCGCCGTTCTTGATCCTCTCGGCCAAGGTGCTCGAGGCGTCGGTTTCGTCCCGGTATTTGGCGGCCACGTCTTGAAAGGACGGCCCGACCGACCGCTTGCTGACCTGGTGGCAGGCCAGGCAGTTGTACTTCTTCGCCAGGGCGTCGCTGGCCTGCGCCGCGGGCGCGATCGGCAAAGCCAGGGCCAGCACCATTAAATATTTGTTAAGCATTCAATAGTTCGGACAGTTTTCAGGTAGGGACAAGATTAATTATGCCGTAATTAACGTGAGTTATTCTTTAATTTTCATTATTTTATAGTAAATATCCCCCGGCAGAGCCGGAGGCTTTAGTTCATGAGCCGCTCAAAGCGGCTAAACGGGGTCGCTAACGCGGCCCCAACTATTGGGGACCACCTAAAGGTGGTTCAGGGGGGTCGCTAACGCGGCCCCACTTACCGGGTACCCCCTGAAGGGGGTTCATCCGGGTCAAAGGGGAGTCGATCCAACCGGCGATCTTCCTCTTC
>DAIRDI010000470.1:0-2202 GCA_036796235.1 Candidatus Competibacteraceae bacterium
TCTCGCGCGAATCGATGCGGACTTTTTCCACGCTGTCGCCGACGAAATCGCGCAGTACCCGCAGCACCAGAGGCAGATCCTCATACAACGCGGCGATGCCGCCGGTTTCCCGGATGCGTTCCTGAATCGACGTCCACAACCGTTGCAGAAACTGCATGTCGGCCCGCAGCGCCCAATTCTCGGCCCCTTCGGCGGCGGTACGGACGATATAACCGCCGCCGAACTCGGCGCGAAAGGTATTGATCACCTCCTTCAGCCGCTGCCGCTCGTGTTCGCCGTCGATCTTGACCGAGACCCCGGCCACCTCGGAATCGGCCAGAAACACCAGAAACCGGGACGGAAGGGTGACATGCGTGGTCAAGCGCGCGCCCTTGGTGCCGATAGGGTCCTTGATCACCTGCACCACCAGCTCCTGCCCCTCGCGCACCAGGTCGGTGATGGCCGGCGCCGAGCGGTCGCCGCCTTCGCCAGTTTCGCAAGGAGTCTCGGCGCGGATGTCGGAGACGTGCAGAAACGCGGCTCGTTCCAGGCCGATATCCACGAACGCCGCTTCCATGCCGGGCAACACCCGGCAGACCCGCCCCTTATAGATGTTGCCGACCAGGCCGCGCTTGTCGGCCCGTTCGATCAGGATTTCCTGCAAAACGCCGTTCTCAACGACGGCGACTCGGGTTTCCCGGGGCGTGATATTTATGAGGATCTCGTCCCCAGTGCCGCCTTCGGCGCGTGTGGCCATACGGTCTCGATCCATCAGTCTGAAGTGGAAAATGCCCAAGGCGGGATGCCGAATTCCCGCAACAGTTCGGCGGTTTCAAACAACGGCAAGCCCATCACCCCGGAGTAACTGCCGCGTAAATCGGTGATAAAAGTCGCCGCCCGGCCCTGAATCGCATAACCCCCGGCCTTGTCCAGCGGTTCGCCGCTATTCCAGTAGACTGCGCGTTCCGCGGCCGTGAGTTCGCGAAATCGCACTTGGCTCTCCTGGACTTTGACAATCTCCCGCGCGCCAGTCGCCAGGGCCACCGCGCTGAATACCTGATGCTCGCGCCCGGACAGCCGGGTCAGCATGGCTAATCCCTCGGCTCGATCGCGAGGTTTGCCGAGAATCGCGGCGTCCACCACCACCGCCGTATCCGCGCCCAGCACCGGCCGCGGCGTGCGCCGGCCCAGGGTCCGCCAGCCGCTTCGCGCCTTGGCCAGCGCCAACCGGGCGACGTAGTCGCGCGGAGATTCGCTGGGAAGCGGCGTTTCATCCACTTCGACGGGCAACCGACGATAGGCGACGCCGATCTGACGCAACAATTCCCGGCGGCGCGGCGAGGCGGAAGCGAGGTAAAGATGAAACCCTGGCATCTTAGGCCCGATGATAGGGATGATGGTGTAACAGACTCCAGGCCCGGTAGAGTTGTTCGGCGACCAGCACGCGCGCCAACGCGTGCGGCAACGTCAGACGCGACAGCGACCATTCGAGATCGGCGCGGGCGCGGCAGGCGGGATCCAGGCCATCCGGACCGCCGATCAGCAGACTGACATCGCGACCGCCTTGCAGCCAACCCGCCAGCCGTTCGGCCAGCTCCGCGGTACTCCATGCCTGGCCGCGCTCGTCCAGGGCAACCACTTGCGAACCGGCGGGAACCGCCGCCAGCAGCCGCTCGCCCTCCTCGCGCACGATGCGCGCCACATCGGCATTGCGACCGCGTTTGGCGGCGGGAATTTCATGCAAATTCAGCGCGCATTCCCGGGGCAAACGCCCGGCGTATTCCGCGTAACCGCATTTGACCCAGTCCGGCATCCGGGCGCCGACGGCCAGCAGGTGAATCTTCATCAACCCGGCAAGGCGGCTTCAGCCTCCCGCCGTTCGGTGCAAGGCGATTCGCTCGCCGACCGACCACAGTTTTTCCAGATTATAGAAGTCGCGGGTCTGGGGCAGCATGACATGGACGACGATGTCGGCCAGATCCACCAGCACCCATTCGGCCTCCCATTCGCCCTCGACGCCCAGCGGCCGCACGCCGGCCGCCGCGCATTTTTCGACCACCCGATCGGCCAGCGCCTTGACTTGACGGGTCGAGGTCCCGCTGGCCACGATCATCAGGTCGGTGAAACTGGCAATGTCGCGCACGTCCAGAACCTGAAGGTCCTGAGCCTTCAAGTCTTCCAGGGCGTCGATGACAATCTTCCGCAGATTCTCAAGTTGCATGG
>DAIRDI010000471.1:0-2194 GCA_036796235.1 Candidatus Competibacteraceae bacterium
AACCGACGCAACCATCAGGAGGTAAGGTTTATGCTTTCAGAGAAGCTGCTTGACATTTTACGGGAACGGCACGCCAAGCTGCTGGCGGGCGGGGGCGAGGACAAACTTGAGGAGCGGCACGCCAAGGGCCTCATGGGCGCGCGCGAGCGACTGCTGGCTTTATTTCAACCGAACACCTTCCAGGAGATCGGCGCCTACGTCGAACACTCCGCCAAGCATTTCGGCTTGGCGGATAAGGAACTGCCCTCGGATGGGGTGATCGTCGGCACCGGTTACGTGGATGGAAGGCCGGTGGCGTCGTTCAGCCAGGATTTCACGGTGATGGGCGGCAGCCTTGGCAAGATGCACGCCAATAAAATCATCCAGTCGATGCGGATGGCGTTGAAGATTGGCGTGCCCGTCGTGGCGTTCAAGGATTCCTCCGGCGCCCGCATCCAGGAAGGGGTGGACGCCCTGTCCGGCTACGGCGACGTGTTCTACCACAACGTGCTGCTGTCGGGCGTGGTGCCGCAGATCGCCATCATCGCCGGCCCCTGCGCCGGCGGGGCGTCGTATTCGCCGGCGCTGATGGACTACATCATCATGACCCGGCACAACGCCTACATGTTCATCACCGGCCCAGAGGTGATCAAGGCGGTGAGCGGTCGCACCACCACCATGGATGAAGTCGGCAGCGCCGAGATGCATGCCACGGTCAGCGGCAACGTGCATTTCATCGCCGAGGATGATCGCCACGCCATCCAGATCGCCAAAAACCTGCTGAGCTACCTGCCGTCCAACAACACCGAGGATCCGCCGCACCGGCCCACCCCCAATCTCGACCTGTCGACGGACTCCGGGATCAACGCCCTGATCCCGGACACTTCTTCCGAGCCGATGGATGTCAAGCCGATCATCAAGCGTCTGGTGGACGATGGCCAGTTCCTGGAAGTCCACGCCGGCTGGGCCGGCAACATCGTGGTCGGTTTCGCGCGCATCCAGGGCATCGTGGTCGGCATCCTCGCCAATCAGTCGATGGTGAAAGCCGGCGCGCTGGACATCGACGCGTCCGACAAGGGCGCGCGCTTCATCCGGTTCTGCAACGCCTTCAACATTCCGCTGGTGACGCTGGTCGACGTGCCCGGCTTCCTGCCCGGCATCGAACAGGAGCGCGGCGGCATCATCCGCCACGGCGCCAAGCTGCTCTTCAGCTACTCCTCTTCAACGGTGCCGAAGATCACCGTCATCCTGCGCAAGGCCTATGGGGGTTCCTATCTGGCCATGTGCTCCCAGGAGATGGGCACCGATCTGGTTTATGCCTGGCCGACCGCGGAAATCGCGGTGATGGGCGCGGAAGGCGCGGTCAACATCCTCTATCGCAAGGAACTCAAGGATGCCGAAGACCGCCGAGCCAAGTCGACCGAGCTGGCGGCTGAGTACCGAGCCCAATTCGCCTCGCCCTATATGTCGGCCTCGCGCGGTTACGTGACCGACGTGATCGAGCCCGGCGACACTCGCGCCACGCTGGCCCTGGCGCTGCGCAAGCTGCTGACCAAGCGCGAGCTGCGTCCGGCCAAGAAGCACGGCGGCATCCCGCTCTGAACTGGCTCGAGAACCGGCCAGCGCCGGTTCCCGACCGACCGCTCAATCTCTCGGAAGCCCATTTATGGAATACACCACTTCGCAAGCTCTCGTCGACATCTTGGTGATCACCAGCATCGTGGTCGTCGTCTCGCTGCTGGTCGCCGTGGTCATCCGCCTGATCGTCTGGACGCTGTCGCGGAAAGCCGAACAAGTTAAAGCCGCCGCACCCGCCAAACCTGTGGCGACGGCGCCGCCGCCGGTGGCGACCGCTCATGGCCTGCCCCAAGACCATTTTGCCGCCATCGCCGCAGCGGTGACGGCCATGATGGGCGCGCATCGGATCGTCCGTATCGAGGCGACCAGCCAAGGCTATAGCTGGACGGCCGCGGCGCGGGCGACCCACCACTCGTCCCGCGCACCGCGCAAATAATCTCACTTTCTCCACCCTACCGTTACGCAACAAAGAGAATTCACCCATGGAAAAGAAATTTCGTATCACCGTCGAAGGCCGGGCGTATGTCGTGACCGTCGAGGATCTCTCAGCCGATACCCCCCAAAAGCTGTACCCCGAACCCGGCAGCATGAGCGTCGCCCCGCAGCCGGCGGCTCCAGTGCCCACCGCGCCGCCGGC
>DAIRDI010000472.1:0-2192 GCA_036796235.1 Candidatus Competibacteraceae bacterium
CACTCCATGTGGAGCGCTCTGACTATGACCGCGCCGTCCATGTTTTGATCGCGCCGCCGAAGACCGCGGCATGGCCTGCGGGCGCGGCACCCACGGGATTCCCTCCGCGCCTCGGTCCCCGGCCTTACAAGTGTAGGTTTTCTCATATCCCTCGTGGGGGCATCGCTAACGACGGGCTATGGGAAGGGATGGGCAAGACGGACCTGGGTTCCGGGCAACCGTGGCCGATAGGTAACGGCTGATGATGGAAGAGGGCGGCCACGATCGACGACCCGCCATGGCGGAAGACGCCGACCCACCGCCAGTGCCGGCCTGGTTGCCGGGGGGAACCGCGCACGGACGGAAACGTGGCGACCGGGAGGCGGGCTTAGGCCTCCCCACCGACGGCGAGCAACCACCCGGTGGCGAGGGCGAGAGCCAACCACAGGCGCTCCACCCGCGCGGGATCGGTCATCCGCGCGTGGCGCCATCGCCAGCCGCCCCCTCGATCTTCATCCTCTCGGCCGAGATCATCGTCATCACGCTCGGGATCGTCGCCGGGGCATCCTTGGCGACCCAACTCGCGGTCCTGACGGGCGTCGGCCTCTTGATGACGGTGGGCGTATACGGCCTCGTCGCCGGGATCGTCAAGCTGGACGACGCGGGCTTTTATCTCCAGCACCGTCTTGGGGAAACCTTCCCGGCCAGAATGCAGCGGCGCCTCGGGACCCTGAGAGACTGTATAAAAACTAACTATTTGATTTTTATGATCATGGATTTGGCTTCCAGCCAATTTTTGGCCGATCAGGCTGGCTGGAAGCTGACCCCACAAAATTTTTTTCTTAAAAATCAATTGCGAGTTTTTCGACGGCCTCTAAGTGTTCCGGAGTCATTTGCAGCACGACCCAATTAGACTTGGCTGGGACGCCAGCGCGCTCGTTCCGAGCTTGGGCGACGGTCGAACGGGTCATGAGAATCTCCTTCAGGGTATCCGCCATTTGGCCGACGAGCATAGCCTTTTGGCGGCGGCGGATACCAGTACGGCCAGGTTCCCCGACGGGTCCGAGGAGACCGCTACCGGCCGCCACGGGTGTAGGAAAGGATACCGGGTTGTATAAATACAGATACTCCATCAATGCGTGTTTTCTTAGCATAAACCATGCAGTATCCCAACATCTGGCCGTGGAACGGAGTTTTCAAAGGAGGGAATTCCAGCCGGGTTCGGTATAACCTTAGTGCGGAAAATCGCTAAGGAACCGCGAATGGCTGACTCGAAGATACCCAAGGTTTTCATCTCCTCCACCCTGGAGGATCTCGCCGACTTCCGCCAAGCAGCCCAGGACGCCATCCTGCGGCTCGACTGGCAACCGATCAACTGCGGTTACTGGGCCGCTGGCGGCTATCCGCCGCTGGCCACCTGCCTGGAAAAGGTCGACGCCGCCGACGCGGTGGTGGCCATCGTCGCCCATCGCCACGGTTGGACGCCGCAAGACCCGCCTGGCGACGGGAAGAAGAGCATCACCCGCCTGGAATGCGAGCGGGCGAAGGCGTTGGGGAAAGAGGTCATCCCGTTTCTGGTGGATGAACGCGCGCCTTGGGATGCGAAGCTTACCGAGACGGACCGCATCAACCATGCCGAGCCGGAGAAGATCGCCGAAGTCGCCGTGGATGTTGGGCGCAACGTCCAGGCGCTCAAGGAATTCAAGGCGTGGCTCAATACCATAGGCACTCGCGTTCAATTCGCCACCCCCGACCAGCTTGAAACCGAGATCCTGCACGCCTTGACCGAGTGGGGACAACGCCAAGGCGTGGCACAAACGACTGCGTCGGGCCCCTCGGTGCGTGCCCGCTACCTCGAATGGCTCCGCCGCACTTGCGAAAGCGTCGAATTGCTGGGGCTGGACCTGAAGGAAACCCAGAACGTGCGTCTCGGTCAGGTCTACGTTCCGGCGGTCGCCGCTCCGAAAGCGAATGAAGTTCACGTTCCGCTGACCATCGTCCGGATGGCGAATGACAAACGTGATGAGCATATAGTCGAATATGGCCGCAAGCATCACGACCTGTTGCTGCACCGCCTTGGTGAGGAATCGCTCTACGTTCCAGGAGCCCCCGGCGCTGGCAAATCCACCTTCTGCCGCTGGCTGGCCCTGGCGGTCGCCTGTGGTTCCCTGCCGCCGCACCCCGTGGAGACGCCGGAAGGATTCGAGGAACAG
>DAIRDI010000473.1:0-2187 GCA_036796235.1 Candidatus Competibacteraceae bacterium
GCTTATCGTTACACCCGCTTGCAGGACGACTTGGGGGCGCGCTTGATGCCGGCCGTCCTGCGCGCGCTCCAGGAAGACATTGGGCCGCTGTCCATGCGTGATCGCCTCGACCGCCTCGAACAACTCGGCTGGCTGGCCTCCGCCGAGGACTGGAACGAACTGCGGCTCATTCGTAACGAATTTGCCCATGACTACCCAGCGACGGCCGCCGAGCGCTTGCAACGCCTGATAGCCGCCCAACGAGCCGCCGAAGCGTTGCTGGTCGTTCTCGCCCGCTTTGTGGAACGCATCGCCAACCAGTTTCCAGACCTTCCTTATCCCGACTCTGGGTGAGATGAATCGAGGACTCCATGCGATTTCCCTACGGCCTTGCCGACTTTCACACGCTGCGCGCGAAAGGCTACTGCTACGTCGATCGCACCGACCGGATCGCCGCGGTGGAAGCGTTCGGCCGCCAGCTTTTATTGCTGCGTCCGCGCCGGTTTGGCAAAAGTTTGTGGCTCTCCACGCTGGAGAACTACTACGCCATCGACCGGGCCGAGCAATTCGACGCGCTGTTTGGCGATCTGGCGATCGGCCGCCAGCCGACCGAGGAACGCAATCAGTATTTCATCCTGCGCTGGAACTTTTCCGCGGTCGCCGCGACCGGAACCGCCGAGCAGATCGGCCAGGCGCTGCACCGCCATCTCAACGCCTGTGTCGATGCGTTCAACCAGCGTTATGCCACGTATTTACCCGAGCGGATCACGGCGATTCCCGGCGATGGCGTGGCGACTTTCCACCATCTGACGTCCAGGGTCGCCGCGACCGGTCACCCGCTCTATTTGCTGATCGACGAATACGACAACTTCGCCAACGAACTGATGCCGCGCGGGCATCGGGCGCTGGATGAGGATCACTATCGGGCGTTGGTGCATGGCGAGGGTCTATTAAAAACCGTGTTCAAGGCGGTCAAGAGCGCGGCGGAGGAGGGCGGACTGGCTCGGGTCTTTATCACCGGCGTCTCACCGGTGGTCTTGGCCGACCTGTCCAGCGGCTACAACGTGGTGGAACCCATCGGCCATCTCCCAGCGTTCGCCGATTTATGCGGTTTCACCGCCGACGAAGTGCGCGGGGTTCTGAGCTTGCTGGGCGATTCGCACGGTTGGGACGCCGACCAAAGGGACGCCGCCTTCGAGACCCTGCGGCGGTTTTACAATGGCTACCGGTTTTGTGAGGATGATGCCCGCCGCCTGTATAACCCGACCCTGGTGCTGTACTTTTTCAAGGCGCTCGGCGAGACGGGCCAGCCGCCGCGCGACCTGCTGGACGTCAACCTGGCGATGGATCGGAATCGCATTGAGTACATCGCCAGTCTGCCGCATGGCGACAGCGTCATCGCCGCCGCGCTGAACGACCGCGAACCGCTGACCGTCCCTCTGTTGGCGGATCGCTTCGGCGTCAAGGACATGCTGGAAGCCACCAAGGACCAGGTCTTCATGGCCTCGCTGCTGTATTACCTCGGGGCGCTGACCCACGCCGGGCGGGACGAGTTTGGCGAGCTGCAACTGGTCATTCCCAATCTGGTGATCCGCCGGCTCTATATCGACCGGATTCGCGACGCCCTGCTCGGCGGCTACGATGATGAGCAGACCCGCCGCCGGGCGACCCAGCAGTTCTACCGCACGGGTGACCTGGCCCCCCTGGCCGAGTTCATCGAAACCCGCTACTTCCCGGTCTTCGACAACTGCGATTTGCGTTGGAGCAACGAATTGGTGGTGAAGACCGCGTTTCTGGTGACGCTGTTTGCCGATGCCTTCTACATCATGGATTCCGAAGAAGCCGTCGGGCGGGGCTATGCCGATTTGGTGATGATCCTGCGGCCCGACATGCGCCAGTACCGGCTGCTGGATCACGTCCTGGAGTTCAAGACCCTGTCGGCGCAACGGGATCTGGGTCTGAATGCGAAGCAGTTGGCCGCGACGCCCCGCGAGACGCTGGCGGCGCACCCCAAAGTGCGGGCAAAGCTGGCCGAAGCGCGCGCCCAGTTGGCGCGCTACGCGGCGACGCTCGAGGACAAATACGGCGCCCGGCTCAAACTGAAAACGCACGCCGTGGCGTGCATCGACTTGGCCCGGCTGGTGTGGGAGTCATAGGCGGTTGCCGACGGCGAACCGCTGACCGCTCGCGATGCAGTCTTCGTTACCT
>DAIRDI010000474.1:0-2184 GCA_036796235.1 Candidatus Competibacteraceae bacterium
TCGGGGCATAGACGCCTTTCAGGCGCAGCGCCCCCTGCACGAAGGTAATGTCCGACAGGAGCGCCGTTGAAGCGCCGCGCAGTTCGAAACCGAACAGCAGGCCGCGGGTGGTGTGCAGGCGATCATCGGCATCGACCCAGGTCCAGTTCAGGCCGGGAATCAACAGGAGCGCGGACTCGGTGGGGACGTCGCCGACGCTGAATTCCTCATACTGGTAGCTCAGGTTGTAGTTCTTCAGCCATTTGCCATCCTGCTGCTGCCAACTGCCGCCGAGGGTGATGCGCTCGAATTCCTGTTGTTCGTAGTCCTGCCAGATGTAGCCGGCGGTCAGCGCGTACTCATCGGTGGTCGGGTCGCGTCCGGGGATCATGTACCTGAAGCCGAGCCGCGACTGGATCTGGGAGCCGAGCAGCTCCGCTTCGTAGTGGTGGCCCCGAGGGTTGATCCAGCGTTGCTCGAGGCGCGCGCGGCCACGGATGCCGGTGTCGGTGCCATAGCCGAGACCGAAGCTGTATCGGCGCTGCTTGTTGGGCTCCAGTTCCACCTCGACCGGCGTGATGCCGCTGGCGGCGTCGGGGGGGGCGCTGATCTGGACCTGGGCGAAATAGGGGCTGGCGAAGAGATCGCTTTGCAGTCTCAGCAGATCGCGGGTGGTGTAGGGATCGCCCGGTTGGAAACGGGGGAAGCGGGCCAGCAGTTCGGGCGCCAGGATGTTTTGCTTGAAAGTCACATCGCCGAAGCGATAGCGTTGGCCGGTGTCGTAGTGCAAATGAACGGCGGCCTGGTAGGCTTGCAGGTCGATGCGGATGGCGCGTTCGGTGAAGCGGGCGTCGAAATACCCATGCTCGATGGCCAGCGTTTCCAGGGTTTGCTTGATTTGTTCGTACTGGACATGGTCGAGGGGCTGGCCCTCGGTCAACGGTAACCGGTCCAGAACCCGCTGGAACGCTGAATCTTGCTGGCCTTCGCCCAGAACGCGCACGTCCAGCACGGCGATGCGGATCGGTTCGCCGGGTTGGATGCGATAGCGCGCCTCCCAGCCCTCGGGAGTGCGGTTCAGCGCGGCTTCGATGGTGGGCGCGTAGTAGCCGAAAGGTTCCAGCGCCGCCCGAATTTCGCGCTCGGCCCGGCCGTGCAGCCAACGCAACCGGATTTCGTCTGGCGCGGGCTGACCGGCGAAACGGTTGATGTCCAGGGTCGCCAGCACGTTGTCGCGCAGCGCATCCTCTACCCCCTCGACGATGACGGTTAGCACGCCGTTGCCGTCGCTGTTGCTGGCGGTGGGGGATTGGGCGCGCGCCGGTCCGACGACCAGCGCCAGACCGCAGAATAAGAGCAGCCAGACGAAAACGGGATGCATGCCGGATCGATTCATGCGGGAGGGCAGGTCAGGCCGTGGTGGGTGGAACGCGCTGGCCGCCGTGATGTTGCGAAAGAACGGGGACAGGACGGCGCGGTTTGGAATTGCAGTTTAGTGATTATAATCCTTTAGCACTGTCCGCGAGCCCGGAAATCCCCACCGGCATCGCGATTTTCCCGAACCGACTGGAAGCCGCCATGCCCGATTTTTATTATCCCACTCTCGAAGCCTTTGTCGGCAGTACCCCGCTGGCGCGCTTGCAGCGCTTGCCGGGCGACACCACCAATCTGATCCTCGGCAAGCTGGAGGGCAACAATCCGGCGGGTTCGGTCAAGGATCGGCCGGCGCTGAGCATGATCCAGCAGGCGGAGGCGCGCGGCACGATTCAACCCGGCGATGTCTTGATCGAGGCGACCAGCGGCAACACCGGCATCGCCCTGGCGATGATCGCGGCCATGAAGGGCTACCGGATGGTGCTGATCATGCCGGCCAACCAGACCGCCGAACGCAAGTATGCCATGCGCGCTTATGGCGCCGAACTAATCCTGGTCAGTCAGGAGGAGGGTATGGAGGGCGCCCGCGATCTCGCCGCGCGCATGGAGCGGGAAGGGCGGGGACGAGTGCTCGATCAGTTCGCCAATCCCGACAATCCCCTGGCGCACTATCAAACCACCGGCCCTGAAATCTGGCGCGACACGCTCGGCCGCGTGACGCATTTCGTCAGCGCCATGGGCACCACCGGCACCATCATGGGCGTGTCGCGCTATTTGAAGGAACAGGACCCGGCCGTGCGGATCATCGGCGTGCAGCCGACCGAGGGTTCC
>DAIRDI010000475.1:0-2183 GCA_036796235.1 Candidatus Competibacteraceae bacterium
CCGCTGCGTGTTGCGTTCGACCCGGAGCGGAAAGTTGTCCCAGGTCGAGGGGTCGATCTGTCGCGCGAAGGCGGCGACGTGAAAATAATCCTCGACATCGACCGTCAGGGCATTGCGCATGGAGCTTGCGAATTCCATCGGTTCAACCATCAAACATCGTCAAGTCGATCCGACTCCAGGCACGCTACCGCCCTGCAAGACACCATGGTGTTTCGCATAACCTGTTTGCCTTCCGTTTTCGTTAGGTCCCCGGCCCAAAGCTGAAACCTTGGGTGACTGGAACGTGACCATTGGATTCACACACCGTGCCAAGGATGAATTTCAGCGTTCGGCAACAAGCTGTGCTCCCAAAAGCCCTAAAAATAGGGCCATCGCTGACCCTATCTGTCACCGAAACTGAAAATTGTCAGGCTGGCGGTGACGTAAAATTACTTTTATAAGTTCAATTTGGACTGTTCGCTATTCACCGTGGCCCACACTCGGCGTGCGTCGTAGCCTCGATACCCCGCCAGACCCGCAACGGCATACTTGTGATGAGCTACCGCACCCCGACCATCGCTCCAGACCGCTGGTCTGGCCGCTCTTGGTCCAGCAAGGACAACGCACCGAAGTGTAGCAGTTCGCTCGGTCGTTGACACTTGGATCGGGGAGATCTTCGGGCTTCCCCCTTTGAAACTAGGGTGAGTAAAAGACCATTCTGGTAAGGTCCTTATCGGAAATCGCCTCAGGCGAGCCAAGGCGGACCGGCTCGCGCACGTCACCCGGCGGCGGGGCGAGCCGGTAGAAACGAATGCGTTCGGCGGACAAGACGCCGCCGTCGATGGTCACGTCGCCGATGAAGCGCAGGGCGCGACTGTCCTCCCAGGGCGCCAGGGGGCCACGGGCCTGAGGCGACTGGGGATAGTAGAAATTAACGACCAGCGACAAGCCGCGCTGTCGCTCCCAGGGAGTTTGGATGAAGGGATTCTCCCGACCGCGCCGCGCCGCGCGAGCCGCATCCAGCGCCAGCCGCCAACGGGCGGCATGTTGCGGGCAGAGAAAATCCTTCGAGAACGCCGAGCGCGGCGAAACGGCGGGGTTGAACTGTTTGGGCTGGAAAATCACCCCGGCGACTCCGCTGCCGTACTGTCGCCGGGAACGGGCCGAAACCGCGCTCAGACGCACTCGGTTCATGACCCCCCAGGCGATGCCCTGATACACCCGGGGATCGTCGGCGAAGCCCGTGGAGCGGCCTTCGGCGTAGGTCAACCGCGCCAGCAGTTCCTCATCGTCAGGCTGAGCCTTCATGACGGCGGCGCGAGGTGTTTCGTCCGCCGCGCGGGTCACGCAGACCGGCAATTCGGCGGCGACCGCCATCCCCACCAGCAGCAGGCTGGCGACCAGCCACCCGAATTTGGACTTAAAAGACCTCATTCCACCCGCCGCCACAACGTGGCGTGCGCCACGATGTACTGGTACTTGCGGGCATGTTCGCGAATGACCAGCGGTTCGTCGGCCTCGCGCAGCAACTCGAAGCCCCCGGCGCGCAGGAACTCACCCAGCGCCACCGCGCTTTTGACCGGCTGGCCGTCCCGTTCGTAGCCGCCCAGCCAGGCTTCCGGTGGCGTGAACGACTCCAGCCAACTGTACGGCGAGAAGATCGCCAGCAGACCGCCAGTCTTCACCAGGCCGCGCGGACCGCCCAAGCGCCCCAGCAGCGCCTTGGGGCTGGGCAGCCGACAGAGCAGATTGGCCAATAGCACGGCGTCGAGGTCCACCAGTTCGGCGGGCAACCCGCCGGCGTCGGCCTGGCGGAAGCTGACCCGGCTCCGATCGATGGCCGGATCGACCATCGCGTTCAACATGACGCCCAACCGTCCCTCATCCTTGCGGAAATAGCGCAGCTCGCCGTCGCGGCGCAGGGTGTCGGCGGCGTCGATAAACGCCCGACTCAGATCCACGCCCAACACATTGTCGTAACCGCGCGCCAGTTCGAAGCTGGACCGGCCCACCGCACACCCCACGTCCAGCGCCTGCTCCATGGGGACGCCGTATTCGCGGGCCGCGTCGAGCAGCCAGCGGGCGCAGCGGGCCGGGAAGTCCACCGCGTCCCGCGGCCCGAAGGCATGAGGCATCTGCTCTTGGGCCGCGCCGTAGTGGAGCAACAGGTATTCGTTCAGGATCTGCGGATCTTCGTAAACCTG
>DAIRDI010000476.1:0-1763 GCA_036796235.1 Candidatus Competibacteraceae bacterium
AGAAAGATCAGCCCCCCGCCGACCCCCAGCACCGACCCTGGATCGACCAGCCGTACCGGACCCTGCGCCATCGGAAGCAGATTCAGCAGAAAGCCCAGGGTTTCCAACCCGATGAAGGCGATGCCGAACGGCAACAGCAGAAAGCGGGTGATCCACCGGCCGACGGCCGTGCCGAACAGCGGAGCGCTAGCCTGCTGCAAGCCTTTCAGGTAAAACTCGCCCGACTGATAAACTCCCGGCAGCGCGGCGCTGGCCTGGCGATTGAAGCGCGCCAAGCGATCTCCCAACAGCAGCTCGCGCCAGCCCGGATCCGGCAAGCGCAGTTCGTGGCGGGCCACGGCGTCCCGCAAATCGGTGAAGCGTAGATGCCAGCGCCGCCGGATGATCTCGAACAGTTCTTCCTGAAGCGCGTTCCGCGCCACTCGCTGACGGGGATCGCCGGGGAGAAAACCGGCCGTGTCGAGCAAGCCGCGCAGGCGCGGTTGCAACTGCTGGCGGAGCCGCTGGCCAATCTGCTCGTCCAGATTCCGCAAGGGCGCGCTGAAATAAGCCACCTCGGCTCCAGACCATGGCGACTGGTCGAGCCGGGTCTTTGCGGCGTTCAGCGCGCGCAGGGCCTTGAGCGGACCCTGAAACGGCAACCCCAACCGCAAGGATCGCCGGCCGCCGCTCCACAACCAGACGATCGGTTGTAACCGGTAATAGTCGATCCGCCCCTCCAGAAACACTTGCTCCAAATCGCGCAACAGGCGGGAAAACGGACTGGAAAACCGTGCGGCGGCCGGTTCGTCCAGCAGGCGCTGAAGCAACTGTTCCAGAATGCGCGTGGCCCGGAAGTCCAGCTTCCAGGTCGCGGCGAGGTTGTGAGCCAACGCCTCAACAACTTCATGCTGACGCTCCTCCAAGGTCCGCGCCACGGTATCTCCACCATTCCACCCCTCCTCCACCAGAGGGGTGGGAGCCATCTTCCAATACTGGTGCGCGGCCATGCAGAGAGAGCGGAGCGCCGCGCCGTAACGGCCGGCCATCTCAGCCCTGAAAGCAGCCTGTACACCATGGCGGAAGAGGCGCAAGCGCGCGGCGAGAATCCACTCTGGCGACCTGTCCCGGCCGCGCGCGAACCAGCGCTCCAGCAGCGTGGCCAACCATTCCACGAACGGCGTCAAGCGTCCAGTCAGAGCGTGCCAAATCGAGATGAGCCACCCCGGCTTTCGGGTTAGGACGGAGGCCTGTCGCAGTGCTTCCCGACAGCGCGCTTCGTTCCACGCGACCCATCGCTCGCTATCGGCCGATGCCCGATTCGGACTCGTCCGCGCGCGGGTTTCCCGGCCGAACGTCGGGGAAGGCTTGGCCAGCAGGGGCAGGATCGTATTGGCGCCATCGGCCAAATCCGGGTCGCTCCGACCGCACGGCAGATAAAAAGGCAGTTCAGGCTCATAATCGGGCGCGCCGTCAAAGCCGGCGGGACGACTTTGAATCAGGAGCCGTGGCCAGCGACTGCCGTGCCGGGGCGGCGGCAGGTCCAGACCGCCCTCCTTCAGCCAGCCATCCATACCGTCCCAATTCTGAATGGCTGGAAAGAAGTATGCCCGCGCGCCGGGGACAAAATAGCGGAGATAGGTAACGAAGCCGACAAATTGGCGGGATAGCGTTTCGTCGTCCAGACCCAGCACCACCCGTCGGTCCTGTTCGAGCACGGCCCGCGCCTCGCGAAACGCCCGTTCGCCGATCTCCCGAACCAGTCCCCGGGCGCCAAAGGTCTC
>DAIRDI010000476.1:1773-2181 GCA_036796235.1 Candidatus Competibacteraceae bacterium
CTCATGATCCTGATTGTCGATACGAGCCACCTGCCAGGCCCGCGCCACCTCGCCCTCGAAGCGACGGCCCCAGTAACCGCGCAACCAGTGTTCGGGAGCGCCGATGGCCAATTCCTGGCTTAACGGCGCGGGTAAAAGAATCGCCCAATCCGGCGGATTGAGTCCTTCGATAACCGCCAGCGCATCGGGATTCTCCTCCTCCAGGCCAATCAGCAACGCCTCGCGGGGCATCAGATAGTAGCCGAGGGCGGGGACGGCCAGATTCGATGAGCCGTCGCCCAGATGGCGGCGGATCAAGCGTTCCATCACCCGGGGGTGGAACAGAAATACCCCTTCCACCGGCCGGAATACCCGCCGCCTTAGTTCTCGTGGGGTCAAACGCGCTCGAGAACGTTCTTCAAACTGTAA
>DAIRDI010000477.1:0-2175 GCA_036796235.1 Candidatus Competibacteraceae bacterium
GCCTCCTTGCGCACCGACGTGTTGCAGATGACCCTGTTGCTCGGACTCCTGGGGCTGTTGTTCGTGATGATGGTGGTTCACCCCGCGTTCGACGCCGGGGCCATCACCGCCAGCAGCCCGGATTTGACCGGTCCGGGCTGGGTGTTGTTAATCGTGGCCCTGCTGCAAGTCTTGAGCTACCCGCTGCACGACCCGGTGATGATGGATCGGGGCTTTCTCGCCGACCGGGCAACCACGCAGCGCAGTTTTCTGCACGCCTTCTGGATTTCGGCGCTGTGCATCCTGGCCTTCGGCCTGCTGGGGGTGTTCGCCGGCCTGCACCGGGTGGGGGATGAGGTGTTGCTGGTCACCTTGGAACGGTTGCTGGGCCCACTCGCGATGCTGGCGCTGGGGCTGGCGCTGGTGGTTTCGGCGGCGTCCACGATGGACTCCACGTTTTCCAGCGCCGCCAAGCTGGCGGTGGTGGACATGCGGCTCGCCCCCGCCAGCGCCCGCAACGGGCGGCTGGCCATGGCGCTGTTTTGTCTGGGCGGCTTGGCGCTGGTGTTCGTGGGGACGGATGACTTGTTCGCCGCCGTCGCGGTCAGCGGGACGGCGTCGCTGTTTCTGACCCCGGTCATCGTCTTCAGCATCCTGGGCGGCCGCGAGGTCGCGCGCTGGAGTTACCTGGCCACGTTCGCCGTCGCCCTCGCCGGGTCCGCGCTCTACTTCCTGGAGAACTCGGGATACGTGTCGGTCATCGGCACGCTGACGGGCCTCGAACACAGCTACAGCAAGCTGCTGGCGATCACCGTCCTCATCCTGGGCGCGGGCTTCGCCTGCTTCGCCCTCGGCCTCCAACCGAGGCGCTCGTCGTCACTGGTCGCACCGCCGGCCAGATCATCCGGAATACGGTAGGGGCGCTCAGTCCCGAGCGACCGGCCAGCTTACATCCAACACCCGGACGAAAATCCGCTGTCGCTCGATGGGACTGAGTTGTGCTTCCAAGCGCGTCTTCAGTTCCTCCGGCGAACGCGGCTTTTTTCCTCCGTCCGTGGGAGGAGGCATACCTTCGCCGCCAAACCAGAGCACCAGATAGATGCTGTGTCGGTCGGCTCGGGGGGCGATGCTGTATTGCTCGATTGCTTGCTTGCGTAAGCCAGTCCATAAAGATTTATTGCTATCGCGTTTGATCTCGATGGGCAGTTCGAACTCCGCACGGTATGAGAGCCGAATGTCGGCGCGCTTGTCGTTGGCATAATCGCCTTCCGGTTGGCAATCAATGTCCAGCGGGGTTAGACTCGCCCGCAGGCGGGTGAGTAGTACATCACGGCAGAGGTTTTCTTCACGCTGAAGGGTCGGTTGTTTGTTCTCGACATTCCAGAAAGCCCGAAAACCGTCATCATTATCCTGGCGAATTGCTCTCGCGATATCGTCTAAATGATCCAACGCCAGCGCCGCAAGATCAGCGGCACTGGCGGGCGCCTGGTTGGCGAGGATTCGGGCGACTTCGGGCGGCGACAGGAAAAGAAACTGATTTTCGCGCTGATGGATTTTTTGCTGGCGCCGCGCGCTTTCAAGCGCCGGTTTTAATTTGCGCAGCGTGGGTTGTTCGAGCAAGCGTTCGATTTCCGGCGCTGCTTCGTCTGTCGGCATCGCGCCGAGGCGGTTGATCAAGGAGCGCACCAATTCGCCGTATCGTAGAGCGTCGGTCACTCTTACGACATCAAGCCCAGGCGGCCACTCGATTTGAGCCTGTGGAGTGATTAGCTCAATCAGTCGGCCCATCATTTTGGCCGGCAGTGAGTAGTTTTGATCCGACTTGAGGCCACAGTTGACCAGAAATCCAGCCAAATGCTTGGCGCGCACCTCTGATTTGCCGATGTAACGCCACAGCGCGGCTTCTTTACCCACCGGGTCCAGCAGCGTGGCAACGGCGTGCCAGTAGGCTTTCTGGGCAATATCCATCCCCTTCATGCCCAGCTTTTTTTCAGCAAGTGCTTGCAGAGTTTCTGGTTTATAGTGCAGGGCGGCTGCAAGCAGATTGTTCAGATAAGGCAGTTGGGCTGCTCGCGCCCTGACGGGAAAAGCCTCCAGCAGACGAGGCGCCGCAAGGGTCGCAACGGCGCGATATTCTGTATCGTGTTCGAGTGGATAAATGCTGTCTATATGATCCTTGCCGTCTTTCAGGGACGC
>DAIRDI010000478.1:0-2173 GCA_036796235.1 Candidatus Competibacteraceae bacterium
GTGCTGGCGGTCCCGGTCGCCTTCCTCGCCGCCCGCAACACCACCCCCAGCATGTTGTTCGTCCGGCCTCTGGCGCTGTTCGTCATCGTGGCGACCCGCTCCATCAACTCGCTGATCTGGGCGCTGCTGCTGGTGGCGGTCATCGGCCCCGGCCTGCTGGCGGGGATCATCGCCATCGCCCTGCGCTCCATCGGCTTCATCGGCAAGCTGTTGTACGAGGCCATCGAGGAGATCGACGCGAGCCAAGTGGAGGCAATCGCCGCGACCGGCGCTTCGCGGGGCCAGGTCATCGTCTACGCCATCGCCCCGCAGATCATGCCGGCCTTCGCCGGCATCACCACCTTCCGCTGGGACATCAACATCCGCGAATCCACCGTGCTGGGGCTGGTGGGTGCGGGCGGCATCGGCCTGAACCTGCAAGCCTCGCTCGGGGGATTGGCCTGGCCGCAGGTGACGCTGATCTTCCTGGTGATCCTGGCGACGGTCGTGGTCAGCGAGTGGCTGTCGGCGAAAATCCGCCACGCGGTGATTTGAGGGCGGTGGTGGGGGTTATTTTTTCTTGGAGACCGTCCGACAACTCCCCTCTTCCTGTGGGAGCGGCGCGGTCGTTCCGCGAGCGGGGGGCGTCAGCCCCTGGTTTCCCGAGACGAGGAACGGCGTCGGCGATCTCGGCTGGCGCGGAAACAGCGGACTCACGTCCGCCGCTCGCCGGTGCCTGGAAATCGCCTTAAACCTCCGCAACCACGCCGTTCCTGAGAACGAACCGGCGGGTGGAGAACCGGCTGCTCAAGGCGGCGGGATCGTCGTAAAGCGGTTGGGCCAGTTCGCTGGGATCGATAAGAAAGTAGCTCGCCGTCACTTGTTCGGTTTCCACGTCCAGCAGCAAGTAACCGTTCCTTGTCGATTCGGCGAATTTCAGGTTGGGAAATCCCGCTTGGAAGGTGCGATCCAGTTCGACGACCAGCAACTGGTTCACCAATTGCTGTTGCTCCGGCGTCAAGGTGCTGGTGAGGGCCGGCAGCGCCGTGCTGACGAAGGTGCTGAAGGTCGTGGAACTCACGGCTGGGCCGGTGAAATCGGCGACCCCGTCGTGATCCGTGACGAAGGAGGCGTGAATGTCACCGGCGAACACAAATGCATTGCCCCGCGCCCGCAAGCGCGCCAGCAACTCTTGACGCTTGGTGGGAAAGCCGTCCCACTGATCGACGTTGACCAGGAATTGAGTGCGAAAGTCCGCCGGCAACGACGCCTCGCCGGACAGATCCCAGATCAGCGAGGTGGTGGAAACCGAGCTGGCCACCGCCAGGAACCGGCCCGGCGACGAGTCGATGGCCTGATACAGCCAACCCTCCTGTTCGGCGCCGAACACATCCTCCGGTCGCCGCCCCAGCGCCTGATGCCGCGCGTAAACGAAAGCATTGTACAACTCGAAGGTGGGTTTCACCGCGCCGTAGCGGGAGCCGAACTCGGTGAAGAGACCCTGCTTGCCCAGCTGCAGGTAGGCGATGCCCCGGTCCAGCACATTCTCATAGGTCTCATCGTCGATGAGCGGCAGCGGGCTGGCGCCGGGTAGTTGTCCAGCGGCGACGGCGGCGTTGAACTGGGCGACCAGTTGGTTGAAAACGAAGGCGCTGACCTGGCCGGACAAATCGCTGGCGGCCTTGGCGCCGGCTGCCGCGCCGTCGAGGCCCTCGGCCAGATACGCTTGAGTCAGGACGCCCACCAAAGCGGGTCGATAGGCGGTCCAAGGCGCCAGATTCAGATCCACGTAGGGACCGAGCGCGGCTTTTTGCGCCTCGTAAATGGCCGCGCCCGAACCCGGCGCTTGCGCGTCGAACAAGGCGATCAGGGTCGCTTTGTCCAGCACGATCTGTCCGGGGAAGGCATCCTCGGGAATCAGGTGATCGGGACGGAAACTGCGGTAATCCGTCACCAGCAGGTGCAGATTGCGCCCGAACAGGAATTCCCGGTACAGCCGGGTGTTCGGGTATAGCTGGCTGCGTTCGGTCGTGATGGCGTCGGTCAAGGTCACCGCCCGATCATCGATCGGCATGAATTCAAAGAAAACCTGCTCGGCGTTGCGGCGGCGCTCGGGGTCGTTTTCGCCGCGACGGCCGTTGAAATAGGTCGCCACCGCGCCGTGACAGTCGTCGGAATACTCGTGATCGTCCCA
>DAIRDI010000479.1:0-2164 GCA_036796235.1 Candidatus Competibacteraceae bacterium
AGGCGTCGCCTTCCACCAGATCCTCGGTTTGCCAGACCACATCGAACTGGCCGTCGGCCTGAATCTCACCGATCAACACCGGTTTGGTGATGTGATGGTTGGGCAGCATCTTGGAGACGCCGCCGGTCAGGTTGGGGGCTTCGACGCCGACCATGGCGTCGATCACCTTGTCCGGATCGGTGGTCCCGGCCTTTTCCACGGCTTTCACCCACATGTTGAAACCGATGTAGTGCGCTTCCATGGGGTCGTTGGTGACCCGCTTTTTATCCTTGATGAAGGCGTGCCAGGTCTTGATGAATTCGTCGTTGGCCGGGTCCTTGACGCTCATGAAGTAATTCCAGGCGGCCAGATGACCGACCAGCGGCTTGGTGTCGATGCCGGACAGTTCTTCCTCGCCGACCGAGAAGGCGATGACCGGGATGTCCTGGGCGGAGAGGCCCTGGTTGCCGAGTTCCTTATAGAACGGCACGTTGGCGTCGCCGTTGATGGTGGAGACCACGGCGGTCTTTTTGCCGGCTGCGCCGAATTTCTTGATCTCGGCGACGATGGACTGCCAGTCGGAATGGCCGAACGGGGTGTAGTTGATCATAATGTCCTCATCCTTGACCCCCTTGGCCTTGAGATAGGCTTCCAGAATCTTGTTGGTGGTGCGCGGGTAGACGTAATCGGTGCCGGCCAGCACCCAGCGCTCCACTTCCAGATCGTTCATCAGGTAATCCACCGCCGGGATGGCCTGCTGGTTGGGCGCGGCGCCGGTGTAGAACACGTTGCGGGACGATTCCTCGCCCTCGTATTGCACGGGATAGAACAGGATGCCGTTCAGTTCCTCGAACACCGGCAGCACCGACTTGCGCGAGACTGAGGTCCAGCAGCCGAACACCGCCGCGACCTTGTCTTTTTGCAGCAGTTCACGGGCTTTCTCGGCGAACAGCGGCCAATTTGAGGCCGGGTCCACCACCACCGCTTCCAGTTTCTTACCGAGCAGTCCACCCTTCTTGTTCTGCTCGTCGATCAGCATCAGCACGGTGTCCTTGAGCGTCGTTTCGCTGATCGCCATGGTGCCGGATAGTGAATGCAGGACCCCGACCTTGATGGTGTCGGCGGCGTGCGCCAGTGTAGCGCCCAGCACCAATGCACCGGCCAGGAGCCAGTGGGAAATCTTCAACGTGGTCTTTGTCATGCGCAGCCCTCGGTTTTTGGTTGAACGGTCCGCCCGGTGCGGACCCGAAGGCTGGTGTATCAAAGAACGTGCCAAACAATAATCTTGCTTGATCTTAGTGAGTTGGTGAGTCGCGGCATGGATTTAAACGGGCGAAGCGCGCCCCTGATGCATCGAAATGGTGCAAGCCGCTAACCCATGCGATGCGAGATGGGGCAGGTTCGTGGGCCTTGCGCGGAAATGGGGCGCGATGCGCCGCGAGCTAACGCCCGGCTTTCAGTGCGGCGATTCGTTCTTCGAGGGGCGGATGGGTCATGAACAGGCGTTTGAGACCGCTCCCCAACCCGCCGGCGATGCCGAAAGCCGCCAATTGATCCGGCAGCGGCTCCGGTCTGGCGCCGGCCAGTCGTTCCAGCGCAGCGATCATTTTCTCCCGCCCCGCCAGCGTCGCGCCGCCCGCATCGGCCCGGAATTCGCGCTGGCGGGAAAACCACATCACGATGATGCTGGCGAGAATGCCCAGCACCATCTGTGCGATCATGGAGGTGATAAAGAACGCGGGACCATGCCCGCGTTGGGTTTTGAAGACCACCCGGTCGACCAGTTGGCCGACCAGGCGGGAGATGAAGATGACGAAGGTGTTCACCACGCCTTGAATCAGCGCCAGTGTCACCATGTCGCCGTTGGCGACGTGGGACACCTCATGACCCAACACCGCTTCGGCCTCGTCGCGGGTCATGCCGCGCAGCAGGCCGCTGCTGACCGCCACCAAGGCGCTGTTACGATTCATGCCGGTGGCGAAGGCGTTGACATCCGGCGCGTCGTAGATGGCGACCTCGGGCATGCCGATGCCGGCAGCCTGCGCCTGCCGGCGCACGGTTTCGACCAGCCAGGCTTCGGTCTGGTCGCGCGGCTGGTCGATGACGCGGGCGCCGGTCATGCGCTTGGCCGTCCATTTGGAGAGCGCCAGCGAGATCAGGGAGCCGCCAAACCCAATCACCGCGG
>DAIRDI010000480.1:0-2157 GCA_036796235.1 Candidatus Competibacteraceae bacterium
GCCAGCACCAGGGGCGGCGACGCGCTCAGGATGCAGCAGGGATGCGCTTCGACGCGCAGGGGTTTGCTGAACCGCCAGCCGTGAACCTGGAATTCGGTCACGTTCGCGCCCAGCCAGGGCGCCGCGGCTCGAAGCAACTCCCGAGCGCTTTCCTGCCGATCCCGTTCCCAGTGTTCCGCACTGAAAGCCGCCGTGGCGTGCAAGGTGACCGCCGGCGTGGCGGAGACGCCTTTCATCTGATGGTCGGCCATCCAGGCGATGGGACCGTCGGTGAGCGCCAGACCGCCGGGCGGTGGAAGGCGCGTCGGTCCATCCAGCACGGCCATCACCGCCAGGCAACGTTCATAGTCGATACTTTCGAGGTGCGTTCGGGTGGCCGGTGGCAACTCCATCCTCCCGGCGTCCAGCAGCGCCAGCGCTTGCGGGACCGGCACGGTGAGCAACGCGGCGCGGGCCAAGACGGTTTCTCCGCTCGCCAAGGCCGCGACCCAGCCTGCCGGATCGCGGCGCAACGCGACCACCCGCTTTTCCACCCATGGATGAAGAGGGCGAGCGAGGTGTTGAGCGATCGCCGTCATGGTCGGGCAGCCCCGCCAGCGGGGATACCCTTCAGACCCTTCGCCCGAAGGCCGATACCATTCCTCGACCACGCCCGCTTCGCGCCATCGGTCGATCATCGCGGCAAAGCGCGAATCTCTCGCCGTCATGAACTGCGCCCCGTGATCGAAGGTGGCTGCTCCGATCCGGCGGCTGGCCAGACGCCCCCCCACCGCACGGCCTTTATCGATAACCCGCACTGAGTGACCCGTCGCTTGCAGGGCCGTCGCGGCGGTCAGTCCCGCCATCCCCGCGCCCACAATCAAAATATCGGTTTGGTGGGTGTGGTCTGACCGAGCGCCATCGGGCTGTTTCATGTCGGTTCGCGGTCCAGCCCGGCCAGGAATTCCTGGGCCTGTCGAACGATCTGCCGCCGGTGCTCGTCGGCCATGCGCGCCAGCGTTCGGTAGGGCAGGGCCATCCGCGGATTCGGTTTGAGTCGCGGTTCGTTGACGATCAAGAAGTGCCAGTACAAGACGTTGAAGGGGCAGGCGCCCGAGCCAAGCTTGATCTTCGGGTCATAGGCGCAGCCGGCGCAATAATCCGACATGCGCTGGATGTACGCGCCGGAGGCCGCATACGGCTTCGAACCCAACACCCCGCCGTCGGCGTGCAAGGCCATGCCGTGGGTGTTCGGCAGTTCGACCCATTCGAAGGCATCGGCGTAAACGGCGAGGTACCACTCCTCCACCCGAGCGGGGGCAATCCCCGCCAGCAGGGCGAAATTGCCGGTGAGCATGAGCCGCTGAATGTGATGCGCGTAAGCGTTGCGGCGGGTCGCCTCAATAGTCTCCCGCAGGCACTTCATGGCGGTCTCACCGGTCCAATAAAACGCCGGGAGCGGCCGGTGGGCGTCGAAGAAATTGGTTTGGGCATAGGCGGGCATCCGCAGCCAGTAGATGCCGCGCACAAACTCACGCCAGCCCAGAATTTGCCGGAGGAACCCCTCCACCGCCGACAGCGGCGCCGCGCCCTGCGAGTAGGCGTCCAGCGCGGCCTCGCACGCTTCAGCGGGTAACAACAGCCCGATGTTGAGGTACGGCGACAGGGCCGCATGGAACAGCCAATCCTCCCCGCTCTTCATCGCATCCTGGTAATCCCCGAACCGAGGCAGGCCGTTCGTGATGAAGTGACGGAGGGCGGCCAGCGCGTCTTCCCGGGTCACGGCCCAGCCGAAGGACTCCACATCACCGAAGTGATCGCTGAAGCGCTGCTCGACCAATGCCATCACCTCGCGGGTGCTGGCGTCTGGGGTGAAGCGGCGCCGGGGCGGCGGGCTGAGATTTCGCGGCAGGGCTTTGCGGTTCTCGGCGTCGTAGTTCCACTGGCCGCCCGCCGGTTGGTCGCCCTTCATGAGCCAGCCGGTCTTGCGGCGCATCTGCCGATAGAAGAACTCCATCCGCAAGCCTTGGCGTCCCGCCGCCCAGGCGGTGAACTCGGCTCGCGCGCACAGGAATCGATCGTCTTCCCGAATCTCGACGGGGATAGCGAACTCATGGCCCCAGGTCCGCATGAAGTCCCACACCCGCCACTCCCCCGGCTCCGTCACCACGATCCGGT
>DAIRDI010000481.1:0-2145 GCA_036796235.1 Candidatus Competibacteraceae bacterium
GACACACCCGCCCGGCCAACGTGGCCTGGCGCAGCGCCGCCCACACCGCCTCCGCTTCCGGCTCTTCCTCGGCCAGCACCTGCTCGGCCAGGGCCTCGTCCATTTCCGCCGCCGCCAGCCACAGACTTTCCCGATAGGCGCGCGCCCATTCCCAGATCGCCGCATCGCAAGGCGCGACCTCCACCTGCTCGCCTCGCTCGCCCGTAAAGCGCAACCGGGTTTTGTCGATCAGATGAATCACGGTCCCGTCGAAGTCCGGCAGCGGCACGGTCACCGCCACCGGCTCGGCGCGCAGCCGCTCGCGCACCGTCGCCAGCGCCCGTCCGAAATCCGCGCCGGGCCGGTCCAGCTTGTTGATGAAAAACAGGGAGGGCAGTTGAAACCGGGTGCGCTGGCGCCAGACGGTCTCGGTCTGCGGCTCCACTCCGCGAACCCCGTCCAGCACGATCACGCAGCCATCCAGCACCCGCATCGAGCGTTCGACCTCGATGGTGAAATCCACATGACCCGGCGTGTCGATCAACTGAATCCGGTGCTCGCGCCAGGGTAACTGGGTCACGGCGGCAGTGATGGTGATGCCGTGTTCCTGCTCCTCGGCCAGGTAATCCATGTGCGCCGCGCCTTCGTGGACCTCGCCGATTTTGTGGGAGGCCCCGGCGTAGTACAGCATCCGCTCGGTCAGAGTAGTCTTGCCGGCGTCCACGTGAGCGGCGATGCCGATGTTGCGCACGCGCGCCAGATCCGGGGCCTTGGCCATGGGGGAATTCTCGTCGAGGATTCAGGGCGTGATCCGCCGGCATTCCAGATAGAACCGCTTCTCGTCGGCCTCGCCCATCGAAAAGGTCTTTCGGGGCAGGGCGCCGTCGCGGATGAGGGTGCGGAAGAAGTCGTCCTTGGCCAGCGCGGGCAGATAAAAACCCAGATTGCCGGGCTGCGCGCCGAGCCGTTGCAGCGCTTCCTCGCCGTGAATGTAGTCGAGCCGCGCGCCGGGCCAGTCGGGCAGCGACTGGTCCAGAAACGCTTGCAGGCTGGCGACCGGTAAGGTCAGACGCGGCCGGTCGACGGTCAGTACCCCACAGCGGTTTTCGCTCGCGAAGGCGATGACGTGCCGGCCGGGTTGCTGGCGCTCCAGCCACGCCCGTCGGGCCGCCGGCCACGAGGGGCAATCCAGCACGCCCAGCGCCGAGCCCTGAGCCGCGAAAAATGCGGTCATCGCGGCGAGCACCCGGTCCAGATCGACGCCGAACGCCACCCGGTGAATGGCCTCGAATTCCAAACCCTCGTCGTGCAGGTTGACCAGCTCCACCAGCGCGTGGCGGGCCGGATGGTCCACGATCGCCGCCGGGTCGGGAGCGGCGCGCTTGAGGCCTTCCCAGATCGTCTTGGCAGTGGCGAAGGAATGGTTGCCATCGCCCATGGCGTACAGCAGCACCGGCTCGTCGGTCGCGCCATACCGGGCGGCGAACGCCGCCGGGTCGGCGAGCCGCGTCAGTTGTTCCACCACCCACTGCACGAGCAACGGATGGTTCACGCGCCAGCCGCGCACCCGACCGCTGTCCAGCATCAACGGAACGTCATACGCGGGTTCCAATGGCTCCGCGAACAGCGGCTCGATCACCATCCGCTCGGGATCGTCGATCAGCACCATGACGTGTGGGGTTTCCAGCGGCGCGCCCTCGCGCACCCGGACCCGCGGCGGCAACCGCTCCAGAATCGTGCCCTCGGTCGGCCGGATCAGGGGCCTGGTTCCAGCGGTGAAATCGTAGCATTCCAGGTCCAGCGCCGCGATCAGTCCCTTGCGCGACTGGCCGCGCGCGGTTTCCCGCTCCACCAGCATCAAGCCGGGCGGTTGCGGAACCAGCACCCCCTCCGCCAAATAGCGGCGCATGGACTCCTGAATGTCCTGAATCCGCCGCGCTTCGTCCGCCGCGCCCAGAAACGCTTCCGGCAGAATCAGGCGCAGCGTGGAAGGCGCATCGCCCACCAGCGCTTCCACGCGCGCCCAGTAATCGGGCTGCGAGGTGTACTGATCGCAGGCGACCACCGCCCATTTCGTCAGGTCCACTCCCGCCCGAGGCAGCAGCAGCGAAGGCGCCTGTAAAGCAATCCCGGCAAAATTCATGGACGACATCTCTCCGATTGGCG
>DAIRDI010000482.1:0-2122 GCA_036796235.1 Candidatus Competibacteraceae bacterium
TCGATCCCGGCCAGCGCACCGACTTCCAGCCGGACCACGCGCACCCGGTTGAAGGGTTGGCGGCGGGCGTGGTCCTCAATGACGCGGATCAGTTCCAGGCACAGCGACAATTCGTGCATGGCGTGGGGAATCAGGGTAGCAAGACGGTGGAGCCGGTGGTCTGCCGCGCTTCCAGGGCGCGGTGCGCCTGGGCGGTCTCGGCCAGTGGGTAAGTTTGGCCGATCTCGATGCGTACTGCCCCACCGAGCACCACGGCGCACAGCTCGCCGGCGCCGGCGACCAAATCCTCCCGTTTCGCGGTGTAGTGCATCAGACTGGGCCGGGTCAGGAACAGGGAACCCTTGGCGGCCAGAATCCCCGGCTCGAACGCCGGCACGGGTCCCGAGGCGTTGCCGAAGCTGACCATCATCCCCAGCGGTCGCAAGCAGTCCAGCGAATCCATGAATGTGGCCTGGCCGACCGAGTCGTAAACCACCGCCACACCCTGGCCATCGGTGATTTCGCGGACCCGCTCGACGACGTTTTCCCGGCTGTAGACGATGACGTGGTGGCAACCGTGCGCGCGCGCCAGTTCGGCCTTGCGGTCGTCGCCCACCGTACCGATGACCAGCGCCCCTAAATGCCGCGCCCACTGGCTGGCGATGGTCCCGACTCCGCCGGCGGCGGCGTGCAGCAGGATGGCGTCCCCGGGCTGGACCCGGTAAGTGCGCCGCAGCAGGTAGTGGGCGGTCATGCCTTGCAGCATCATCGCGGCGGCGGTGCGCTCGTCGATCGCGTCGGGCAGGGCCACGACCCGGTCGGCGGGCATCAGCCGGACCTCGGCATAAGCCCCAACTGGAGGACTGGCGTAAGCCACCCGATCTCCGACCTGGAATTCAGTCACTCCCGCGCCGACCGCCTCGACCCGCCCCGCCCCTTCCATGCCCAGGGTCCAGGGCAGCGCCGGCAGCGGATAAAGGCCGGTGCGGTGATACACGTCAATGTAGTTGAGTCCGACGGCGGCCTGCCGCACCCGGATCTGATCGGGGCCGGGATCGCCGACCTCGACATCCTCCCAGCGCAGGGTTTCGGGGCCTCCGTACTCGTGAATGCGAATGGCTTTGGACATGACGTACTCCTCGAACCGGTGAATGGGTTCTTCAAGTTTAGGCGAGCGCTGGGAGCGGCGGCGGACCTCCGCGTTAATTTGCAGGGCGCCAATGCTGGCTTGAAGCGAGCTATCCTCAAGAAGGCGAACGACGGTCATCGATACGAACGGCAACAGCCGCGTCAGGACGGCGCCGGCGGTGTATGATGCCTGCCAGCGGACCCCAAGAGTGGACCTTGCCAAGTTCCCAGCGGTTGCAATTGTCGTCCGGCTGACGAAAACTGTTGCGATCTTCGACGATCACTAACGCTGAGTATCAGGGGTCACCATGAAGGATCTCTATCTGGGACGCCAACCCATTTACGATTCCGCTTTCCGGGTGGAGGGTTACGAACTGTTGCACCATCCGACCGATGCCGAAAATACGGCTCTACTCGACAGCGAATTAACAAACTCACAGGTCTTGTTCGATACGCTGACCGAAGTTGGCCTGGAGCGGGTGGTGGGGCAGGGCAAGGCGTTTTTGAGCGTCGCGCACGAATTGATCGTGCAGGGGTATCTGGAGCAGGCCATCGCGCCAGCGCCGCAACTGGTCTTTCAGGTCAACCCCGATATCGTGGTGGACAACCCTCTGGCGGATGCGCTGCGCGCGCTGCGCCAGCACGGCTACCGCTTTTTGTTGAACGACTATCAGGATAACGAGGCGCATCAGGCGCTGCTGAACACCGCCGAGTATGTCCGGGTGAATATGGCGACCACTACGGCGCCACAGGCGCACCGGATCATTACCGGGTTGCGCAAGCGCGGCGTGGAGCCGATCGCTGGAGGGATCGAGGATCAAGAGGTTCTGGAAGCGTGCCAGACCTTGGGCTTCAAGTTTTTTCAGGGACGTCACTTTTCCGAACCTCGCCTGCTCAAGTTCAAGGACATTCCCGCCAATCAACTCACCATTCTGCGGTTGATCAGCGCCTTGAATCAGCCGGATATCGATATGAAAGCCGTCGAAACCCTGATCGCCCAGGATGTTTCTCTCAG
>DAIRDI010000483.1:0-2119 GCA_036796235.1 Candidatus Competibacteraceae bacterium
CGCGGATGGGGCGGGCCTGCCGGGCCTGCTCCCAGGACCGGGCCATGGCCAACCTGCTGGGCATCGATACCGACCGGGTGATCGCCCTGACCTTCGTGCTGGGCGCGGCCCTGGCGGCGGTGGCGGGGGTGCTGGTCAGCATGTACTACGGGCTGGTCAATCCGTTCATCGGTTTTCTGGTCGGGTTAAAGGCGTTTACCGCGGCGGTGCTGGGCGGAATCGGCAGCATCCCCGGCGCGATGCTGGGCGGGATCGTGCTCGGGCTGGCGGAAAGCTTCGCCTCGGCGTACCTGAAAACCGAATACAAGGATGTGGTGGCTTTCGCGCTGTTGATCGGCGTGCTGTTGGTGCGACCCACCGGCTTGCTGGGTCGTCCCGACGTGGAGAAGGTGTAGATGCGCCGCGTTCTGCCCGACGCCCTGCTGGCGGCGATATTGACCGCCGTACTGCTGACCCCGATCTTCGGCCTGCGCATCCAGGTGGATGGGATCAACGTCAGCCTGAATCAAAACCCCACCCCGGTCATCGTCGCGGTCGTGATCGTGTTCCTGTTGCGGCTGTTTCGCGGGCCGCTGGGCAAAGTTTGGGCGCGGCTGCGCGTTCCGGAGTCCTGGCGAGAGAACGCCGTCACCGCCGCCCTGCGGCGCCCGGAACGGCAGCGGCGCGCGCAAATGCTGTTCTGGATAGCGCTGGTGGTCGCGGCGGTGCTCTGGCCGTTCACCGCCTCGCGTGGCGCGGTCGACATCGCCACGCTGGCGCTGATCTACATCATGCTGGGCTTGGGACTGAATATCGTGGTCGGTTTCGTTGGCCTGCTGGTGCTCGGCTACGCGGCGTTCTACGCGGTCGGCGCCTACTCCTATGCCTTGCTGGCCTTGCACTACGACCTGTCGTTCTGGCTGTGCCTGCCGATCGCCGGCGCCCTGGCGGCGCTGGTCGGCTTCCTGCTCGGGTTGCCGGTGTTGCGGCTGCGCGGTGATTACCTGGCCATCGTCACCCTGGGGTTCGGCGAAATCACCCGGTTGTTGCTCAATAACCTGAATGTGCTGACCGGCGGTCCGGACGGGATCGGCAATATCCCGCGCCCCACCCTGTTCGGCCTGGAATTCGGACGACGGCCCAGCGAGGGCGGCACGACCTTCCACGAGTTTTTCGGTCTCGACTACAGCGGCGATTACGCAGTGATCTTCCTGTATTTGATCGGCCTGGCGCTGGTGCTGCTGACCCTGTTCGTCATCAACCGCCTGTTGCGCATGCCGCTGGGGCGAGCCTGGGAGGCGTTGCGCGAGGACGAAATCGCCTGCCGTTCGCTGGGACTCAACCCGACCCTGATCAAGCTGTCGGCGCTGACGCTCAGCGCCGGGTTCGCCGGGTTCGCCGGAGCCTTTTTCGCCGCCCGCCAAGGCTACATCAACCCGGAGTCGTTCACCTTCATCGAATCGGCGCTGGTGCTGGCCATCGTGGTGTTGGGCGGCATGGGTTCGCAGCTCGGGGTCATGCTGGCGGCGATCGCCATCACCGTGTTGCCGGAACTGGCCCGCGAGTTCAATGAGTACCGGATGCTGATCTTCGGACTGGTGATGGTGCTGATGATGATCTGGCGGCCGCAAGGGTTGCTGCCGGCGGTTCGGCCCCGGATGGAATTGCCGGGACGTCCAGCGGGGTCTCCATGAGCGCCGGACTCCATGCCATTCCCGCCGCCGAGCCGTCCGACCGCCCGCTGCTGGAGGTTCGCGACCTGAGCATGCGCTTCGGTGGATTGCTGGCTGTGGACAACGTCCACTTCGCGGTCCGTCGCGATCAAATCTTCGCCATCATCGGTCCCAACGGCGCGGGCAAAACCACCGTGTTCAACTGCGTCGGCGGTTTCTACCGGCCGACCACCGGGACCGTGACGCTGGACGGGCGGCCGCTCCAGCGTTTGTCCAGCCACCGCATCGCTCGGCTGGGGCTGGTCCGCACCTTTCAGAACGTGCGGCTGTTCAAGAACATGACCGTGGTCGAGAACCTGCTGGTCTCGCAACACACTCTGCTGGAAACCCGGTTGCTACCGGGGTTGCTCAATACCCCGAAGTACCGCCGGGCCGAAGCCGAGGCGCTGGAGCAGGCGGCGTTCTGG
>DAIRDI010000484.1:0-2118 GCA_036796235.1 Candidatus Competibacteraceae bacterium
GCGAAGGCGCCACCAAGTTCATCACTGTCCGGGTCGAGGGAGGACGGGAGGCGGCCGAATGTCGGCGGGTCGCCGAGACCATCGCCCATTCTCCTTTGGTCAAAACCGCTTTTTTCGCCGCCGATCCCAACTGGGGTCGAATTCTGGCGGCGGTCGGTCGGAGCGGCTTGTCCGATTTCGATTTGGAACCCGTCGCCATTTATTTGGACGAGGTCTGCATCGTCCGCGCCGGCGGCCGCGCGGTGGATTACACCGAAGCCCGGGGACAGGCGGTGATGCAACGACCCGAGATTACCGTGCGGGTCGAACTCGGGCGAGGCGAGGCCGCGGCGCGGATCTGGACCACCGATCTATCCTACGACTACGTGCGCATCAACGCCGAGTACCGGACGTGAGCGCCGGAGTCCGAGCCGTTCGCGTGGCGGTGGGCATCGTTGTAGACGCCACCGGGGCGATCCTGATTGCCCGCCGGCCCGATCACGTGCATCAGGGCGGGTTGTGGGAGTTCCCCGGCGGCAAGGTGGAAGCGGGTGAGACAGCGGAAACCGCGCTACGGCGCGAATTGCATGAAGAGCTGGGAATCGTGATTCAGGCCGCCGAACCGCTGCTGGAGATTCGGCACTCCTATCCCGAGAAAATCGTAGTGCTGGACGTATGGCGGGTGACCGCTTATCACGGCGAACCACACGGACGGGAAGGGCAACCACTGCTCTGGATCATGCCGGAAGCACTGGCCGACTTCGGCTTTCCCGCCGCCGACGGACCGATCATCGCCCGGTTGCGCCTGGGGTGGGATCAGATGGCGCAGCAGGCCAGTTCGAAGGCGACGTCGGCCGTACTCTGAACGGCCCGGCGGTTGGGATTGTGCTGGTCCAGGAAACGAATGGTGAAACGATGTCGGCCCCCGCTGATTTCCGGGAAACATTCCGCGCCGGGCAACAGCAGGACTCGGATGAGTTGGTGAGAGGCGCCGCCGTCGAGTCCGCGCTGAAAGAATCCTTGCACGGCAACTTCCGGGCGAGGATCCACGCTCTCGCGGATGAGCCGAAGAATCAGCGCGACGGCATCCCGCATGGGGATAAAGGGATCCAGCCATTCCCGCAGATGCTGGGCGCGGGTTGGGACCTCCTGCTGCAACCAGTGATGGAACGCGGGCAGGTCGAACTGGCAGGCGCCGCCGGGAATCTGGCTGCGCTTGTGAATGGCGCTTAGAAAGTCGGTTCGGCGCACCGCCTCCAGGGCTGGATTATCGAGGCGATGAATCCGGCCAAGAGTCGTCTCAATAGTCGCTAATACCCGGTCCAAGGCGCCGGCGTGGACGCCTGGGGTGAGTCGTAGCCGGTTCAGGGTCGTGGCCAGCCGCTCCAGTTCCTTGAGTAAATCCCTTTTGAATTCGTTGCGTCCGGTCAGGGCCAGGATATCGAACAAACTCTGTAAGGCGGCCCGGCTGTCCCAGATCGAGTGCCCATCGAGCGCGTGATCGACCTGTTGGAACAGAAATTCCAGGCGGAGCAATGCGCGCGCCCGTTCGTTGAGCGGTTGTTCGTAACAGACGCGCTGCGACACGGAAAGACCTCGTGGCGAGTGGCGATGCGGATCGTTCGCCGCTCTCAGGCTCGGGCGGCGGCCAGCGTCGAATATCGTTGGTGCAGGTCGACCACCTGGCGATCCAAATGATCCAGATCGCCGGCATTATCCAGAATCTCGTCCGCCAGCGCCAACCGCTGGGCGCGCGGGGCCTGGGCAGCCAGAATCTGGCGAGCTCGCGTTTCATTGAGGTGGTCTCGGGCCATCACCCGACGAATTTGCTCGGCTTCGGGGACATCCACCACCAGCACCCGGTCGATTAGATCGGTCATCCCGGTTTCCGCCAACAGGGGAATGACCACCAGGCAGTACGGCGCGGTCAGCGCGGCGATCCGTTCCCGCGCCAGCCCGCGAATCCGCGGATGGAGGATCGCCTCGAGCCGCCGACGCCCCGCCGGGTCGGCGAACACCCGCTCGCGCAGATGAGCGCGCCGCAACCGACCTCGATCGTCCAGACATTCCGGGCCGAACTCGGCCACGATGGCCGCCAGCGCCGGCTGGCCGGGCTCGACCAGTTCCCGGGCCAGCAGA
>DAIRDI010000485.1:0-2113 GCA_036796235.1 Candidatus Competibacteraceae bacterium
GATCACCTTGCGGGCGGTGGACAAGTATTCCCGGCCTTTGGTCAGCACGGTGTCACCGTCGGCGATCTCGGAGGCGACGTGAACTTCCTCCAGCGTGTCGGCGAGCGCGGTCAATTCCGCGTTGATCTTCTCCAGCGCGTTTTCCAACGTATAGGTCAACTCGTGGATGGCCGCGATATCGGCGGCTGAGAGTTCGCCCTGGTCGAGCGTGGCCGCCAGCTGTTGATTGTGCTCCGAAAAGTTCTTGACGGCCTCTTCCAGCGTGTCCGCCGGTGACCCTTTGAAGTGATCGGGGCGCTCCGCGTGTGCGACCAAGCCCATCGTTACCCAAGCCAACAGAACGACGCCCACTAACATTTTGCTCTTCATGTTCAAACACTCCCGCAATGAGAAGCTGGAAAGACCTTTTTCAAGGTACTGGATCTTCCAAATTAGGACAAGCCGACGTCTTGACTTCGGTGGGTTGAGTCCCTCACACCCAAAACCCGTCATGCGCGTGGTTTTGATCGGTTCGCAGGTCGCGCGCGGGTCGTCGCGTTCGGCGCCGGGATAGGCCGCCAGGTCGCGGAACAGGCGCAAGGCGGTTGGGCGGGTCCGCAACCGCCGGCGGATTTTCCCTATTAATGCGGTACGCTCTCGCCCATCCGCCTGGTTCGGAGATCCCGTGATGACTGATTCCTCTTATCCCCCGCCGCAACGGCCGACCATCGACGACCTCGACCCCGAGAGCGCGACCACCGATGCTCTGATTGAGATGGTGCGCCAGCATCGGGAAGGCGAAGCCTATCCCACGCCCGAGCAACTGCTGGCCAACTTGCCGATCGCGCTGCGGGCGCTCTGCGACCACCTGCTGACCGGCGAGGCCACCGCGCTGGATATTGCCTACCGGCTAGCGTCGCTCGTCGAGGCCATCGAGGGGAGCCGGACCCTGGCCAAACCACCCCAGCCCCTCCACTGAACCCCGCCGCCACCGATGCCGGCTTGACGGGTCGGGCTGCGTCGCCTATATTTAGAGTACATTTGTACTCTACCAAGCGCCACCATGCCTAAAGTCGCCGATGACGCCGCCTATCTGGCCCGCCTCCAGGACTACTACGCCCGCTGGCGCAGCCTGCCCGCCTACGAACCGTTGCAAGCGGTGTTGGGGCTGGCCTCGCGCTCGGCGGTCGCCAAGGTCTTGCGCCGGTTGCAGGGGGCGGGCTTTGTCGAACGGACCCCGGACGGGCGCTGGACGCCGACCGGGCCGTTTTTCGAACGGCCCCTCGCCGAGATGCCCGTGCCGGCGGGTCTGCCGCTGGCCACCGACGACGGCGGCGAGGGGCGCTCCATCGACGCCTGGCTGGTGCGCCATCCCTCGCGCACCGTGCTGATCCCGATCACCGGCGATTCGATGATCGAGGCCGGGATTCACCCCGGCGACCTGGCGGTGGTGGAGCGCGACGCGCCGGCCCGGCCCGGCGATCAAGTCGTGGCGATCATCGATAACGAGTTCACCTTGAAAACCCTGGCGGTGGAGCATGGCGAGGCCGTGCTGCATCCCGCCAATCCCGCTTATCCCATCCTGCGCCCCGGCGACCGCCTGCGGATTTTCGGGGTGGTGGTCGGTCTGGTTCGTTCCTATCGGAGGTAACCCATGTTAGCCGTCGCTGCTGAAAGACCTTGCGCTCGCCCCTCTCCGGCCGGTTGGACGGCCGACCTCGTGCCCGACGCGGAACCCGAGTCCGGCTGGCCGCTGCTGGCGACGCCGGTCCCGGCCGGCTTTCCCTCCCCCGCCGACGATTTTGTCGAACGCCGCCTGAGTCTGGACAACCATCTGATCCGCAACCCGGAGAGCACGTTTCTGCTGCGGGTGGCGGGCGACGCGCTGGCGGCGGACGGGATTCACGACGGGGATCTGCTGGTCGTCGACCGGGCGCTGCCGCCGGTCGCCGGCAGCATCGTGGTGGCGGTGGTCGCGGGCGAATTCGCGCTCCGGCGCCTGGGCCGCGACGCCGGCGGCCGGCTGCGGCTGGAAGCGGCCGACCCCGCTCCGACCGACCCCTCGCCCGCCGCCGAAGACTTCGCCCTGTGGGGCGTGGCGCGCTGGGCCGTCCATCGGCTGTGGCCGGGGCGG
>DAIRDI010000486.1:0-2104 GCA_036796235.1 Candidatus Competibacteraceae bacterium
CGGCGACGCTGGCGGCGGACGAACGGGAACGGGCGGCGCGGTTTCGGTTTTCCGAACATCGGGAACGGTTTATCGCCGGACGCGGCTTGTTGCGGGAGTTGCTGGGCCGGATTCTGGACCGGCCGGCGGCGGCGCTGCGTTTTATCCAGGGAGCGCACGGCAAGCCGATGTTGGCGGGTCAAGATGCGGTGGTCGGCCTCTCTTTTAACCTGTCGCACAGCGGCGATCGGGCCTTGTATGCGGTGGCGCGTCGCGAAGTGGGCGTGGACTTGGAAGTTCTGGAGCGAACGGTGACCTATGTGGATATTGCTAAGCGGGTTTGTACGCCCCGGGAGTGGGTGGTGTTCCAGACGTTGTCGACCGAGCAGGCGCGGGAGGCGTTTTTTACCTGCTGGACCCGCAAGGAGGCGATCGCCAAGGCGCTGGGCGATGGTTTGGCCCGCGGGTTGGGAACCCTGGACGTGTGTTTTCGGGAGGATGCCGAACCGGACGGCCGCGCCTGCCTGCGCGACGGACAGGGACGGGAGTGGAGCGTGCTGAATTTGCCGCTGGGGTCCGGCTGGGGCGGGGCGCTGGCGGCGGCAGGCACGGATTGGCGCTGGCGGGGCTGGCGCTGGACTGGCGCCGGTTGCGACTGAATCACTCCTCACCCTTGCCGCTCGCCCTCGCGAGCGGGGTATTGTCCGGGATTTCAATTTCACTGGGATACAACGAGCGATGGAACCCAGTTTCTGGCACGAACGCTGGGAGCGAGCCGAAATCGGCTTTCACCAGCAGACCATCAATGTCCATCTCCAGCAGTTCTGGAACCGGCTGGAATTGCGCCCCGGGCAACGGGTGTTCGTCCCGCTGTGCGGCAAAAGTCATGACTTGCTCTGGCTGGCTGGTGAAGGCCATCCGGTGACCGGGGTGGAAATCAGCCCGATGGCGGTGGCGGCGTTCTTCACCGAGAACGGTCTGACGCCGCGATGCTGGCGGGACGGCGCGTTTGAGGTCTGGGAAGCCGATGAAATCCGCATTCTGTTGGGGGATTTCTTCGCCCTCGAACCGCGACAGGTCGCCGATTGCGCCGGCGTCTACGACCGCGCCTCCTTGATCGCGCTGCCGCCCGCCATGCGCGCGCAATACGCCCGCCACCTGCAAGCCGTGCTGTCCGACGGCGCGCCGGTGTTGCTGGTGACGCTGGAATACGACCAGACGGCGATGCAGGGGCCGCCGTTTTCGGTCGGCGAGGACGAGGTGCGGGCGTTGTACGCCCCGACCAACGCGGTGGACTTACTGGTGATTCGCGATGCGCTGGCGGAGGAGTCGCGCTGGCGCGAGCGGGGCCTGACCTGGTTGCTGGAGAAAGTGTATCGACTGGCCCAACGTCCGGCCGCGCCTCTGTGAGCGTCCCGATCTCGCCGTCGCCACCGGCGATTCTGCTCCGGGTGTTCCTGCCGTTCGCCGCCGGTTATTTCCTGTCCTATCTGTACCGCACCATCAACGCCGTGCTGTCGCCCTATCTGGCGGCGGAGCTGAATTTGGATGCGAGCGCGCTCGGCTTGTTGACCAGCGTCTATTTCCTGACCTTCGCCGCTTTTCAACTGCCGCTGGGCATTCTGCTGGACCGGTTCGGGCCGCGCCGGGTGGAGGCGGTGCTGCTGCTGTTCGCGGCGGGGGGCGCGGTGCTGTTCGCGGTCGGGCACGGCGCGACGGAACTGCTCATCGGCCGGGCGTTGATCGGGTTGGGCGTCTCGGCGTGTCTGATGGCCAGCTTCAAGGCGTTCGTGCTGTGGTTTCCAGCCGAGCGGCTGTCGGTGGTCAACGGCTGGGTGCTGGCGGCTGGTGGTCTGGGGGCGCTGGTCGCCACCGCGCCGGTGGAAATGGCGCTGAAGCTGACCGACTGGCGAGGGGTGTTCGTCGGTTTGGCGGCGCTGACACTGGCGGTCGCGGCGCTACTGTTGTGGGTCGTCCCGGAACGGGAAGAGGGAACGACGAGTCGCGACGGCTGGCCGGCGCAGTGGCGGGGCGTGATGGAGGTTTTCCGTAGTCCGGTGTTCTGGCGCATCGCGCCGGTCGCGGTGTTGTCGCAGGCGTCGTTTTTGGCGATTCAGAGCTTGTG
>DAIRDI010000487.1:0-2102 GCA_036796235.1 Candidatus Competibacteraceae bacterium
ATACTCGGACTGAGGAGCCAGAATCTAGTGTTCATCAATTGTTAAAAAATCCTTATAATTTTCAGGCTGAAATTTTCTTCAAGCCCGACCCCCGCCGATCTCGGCTACAGGATATCCACGTTCGTGAAAAAAACATCCAGCTACACTCGTGAAGAACTGCTCGCCTGCGCTCGCGGAGAATTGTTCGGTCCCGGCAACGCGCAACTGCCACTGCCGAACATGTTGATGGTGGATCGCATCGTCCACATCGGTTCCGAGGGCGGTCAATACGGCAAGGGCGAGATCGTCGCGGAACTGGACATTCACCCCGAACTGTGGTTTTTCGGTTGCCACTTTATCGGCGATCCAGTGATGCCGGGCTGTTTGGGACTGGATGCCATGTGGCAACTGGTCGGGTTTTTCCTGGGTTGGATGGGCGGGCAGGGCCGGGGGCGGGCGCTCGGCTGCGGTGAAGTGAAGTTCACCGGCCAAGTGCGCCCCGAAGCTCGCAAATTGACTTATCACATTCACATGAAGCGGGTCATCCTGCGCAAACTGGTCATGGGCATCGCCGACGCGACTCTGGAGGTCGACGGCCGGACCATTTACACCGGCAAGGATTTACGAGTCGGACTGTTCACTTCGACCGACGGCTTTTGAGGATAGCGATCATGAGACGGGTGGTGGTTACCGGTATCGGTATTGTCTCCAGCATCGGCAACGATCGCTGGGAAGTGCTGGAAGCGTTGCGGCAGGGTCGGAGCGGCCTGGAGTTCGCGGCGGACTATCAGGAAATCGGTCTGCGTTCCCACGTCCGCGGGCGACCGCGGCTGGATCTGGCGGCGGCGATCGACCGCAAGATTCTGCGATTCATGGGCGAGGCGGCCGCGTTTAATTATCTGGCGATGCGCGAGGCCATCGCCGACGCGCAACTGTCGGAGGAGCAGGTCTCGAACCCGCGCGCCGGATTGGTCACCGGTTCCGGCGGCGGCAGCCCGCAGTACATCGTCGAGGCCGCCGATCTCCTGCGCCAGAAGGGTCTGCGGCGGGTCGGACCGTACATGGTGCCGCGCTCGATGTGCAGCACCACCTCGGCCTGCCTGGCGACGCCGTTCAAGATTAAGGGCGTCAACTACAGCATCAGCTCCGCCTGCGCCACCAGCGCTCATTGCATCGGCCACGGGGCCGAATTGATTCAGTGGGGCAAGCAGGATCTGGTGTTCGCCGGCGGCGGCGAGGAAGTGCATTGGAGTCTGACCGATCTGTTCGACGCCATGGGGGCGCTGTCCACCCGCTACAACGCCACGCCGCACCGGGCCTCGCGACCCTACGATGTCGACCGCGATGGCTTCGTGATTTCCGGCGGCGGCGGGATCGTGGTATTGGAGGAGCTGGAGCATGCCCGCCGGCGCGGCGCGCGGATTTATGCGGAACTGGTCGGCTACGGGGCCAACTCGGACGGTTATGACATGGTGCAGCCCTCCGGCGAAGGCGCGGCGCGCTGCATGAGACAGGCGCTGGAAGGGGTCGGCGAGCCGGTCGATTACCTCAACACCCACGGCACCAGCACCCCGGCTGGGGACATCCGGGAGTTGGAAGCCATCCGCGACGTATTCGGCGAGCGTGTCCCGCCGATCAGCGCCACCAAGTCATTGACCGGGCACGCCCTGGGCGCGGCCGGCGTCCATGAGGCGATTTATTCGCTGTTGATGATGGATAACCGGTTTATCGCCGCCTCGGCCAATGTCGAGACGCTCGACCCGGAAGCGGAGGGTTTCCCGATCGTGCGGGAGCGGATGGACGAGGTCGATTTGCGGGTGGTGATGTCCAACAGCTTCGGGTTCGGCGGCACCAACGCCACCCTGGTGTTCCGGCGTTTCGAGGAGTGAATTCGGCTCGAATAAGGCGCCGGCGATAAGCGCGGTCCGAAACGAAAAAGGCTTGTCGGGCAGAGTTCGACAAGCCTTTGTTTTATCTGGCGCCGGAAAGAGGAATCGAACCTCCGACCTGCTAATTAGTGCCTGATCGGAAGGCCCCCATTGCATCGTGCAGCGAGGCGACCCCGGCGCCCGGTTTCGTAGGGGCACGGCGCGCCGTGCCCCTACGGACGCAACGCGAGCAGC
>DAIRDI010000488.1:0-2080 GCA_036796235.1 Candidatus Competibacteraceae bacterium
AAAACAAAGCGAGAGTCTGGGTCAAGCCGCGATCCCGCTCAGCCGCAACAGTGGTTCGAGTTGCGGTTCCCGGCCCCGGAAAGCGACGAAGCTGGCCAGTGCCGGTCGCGAGCCGCCGACTTCTAAAATATTTTCGCGGAAGCGGGCGCCGGTGGCGGCGTCGAAAATCCCCTGTTCCTCGAAGGCGCTGAAGGCGTCCGCCGACAGCACTTCCGCCCACTTGTAGCTGTAGTAGCCCGCCGCGTAGCCGCCGGCGAAGATGTGGGTGAAGGTGTTGGCGAAGCGGTTGTAGTCCGGCGGGATGATGACCGCGACCTGCCGGCGGACCTCATCGATGATCTCCCGCGCCCGTCCGCCCCGCGCCGGATCGTAGTCCCGATGCAGGCGGAAGTCGAACAACGCGAACTCCAGTTGCCGCGCCAGGAAAATCCCGGCTTGGAAATGCTTGGCCGCCAGCATCCGCTGGTACAGATCCTCCGGCAAGGGTTCGCCGGTCCGGTAGTGACCCGTCAGCAGATTCAGCGCCTCCAGCGACCAGCACCAGTTTTCCAAAAACTGGCTGGGCAGCTCCACCGCATCCCATTCCACCCCATGAATCCCCGCCACCGGCAGGTAATCCACCTGAGTCAGTAAATGGTGCAGTCCGTGGCCGAATTCGTGGAACATCGTCAGAACTTCCTGATGGGTCAGCAGCGCCGGATCGGCGCCCACCGGGGGGGTGAAATTGCCCACCAGATAAGCCGCCGGCAGGCGGATTCCGCTATCCAGCCGCCGCCGCGCCAGGCAGCCGTCCATCCATGCCCCGCCGCGCTTGTGGGGCCGGGCGTACAGGTCCAGATAAAACCGGCCGCGCCGTTGACCGGCGGCGTCCAGGATTTCGTAAGCTCGCACGTCGGGATGCCAGACCTCGACCTCCTCCAAGGGATGGATGGTCACGCCGAACAGCCGTTCCGCGACCGCGAACAAACCCGGCAGGACTCGGGTGATCGGGAAATAGGGCCGTAATTCTTCCTGGGAAAGCTGGTAGCGGTGCTGGCGCAGTTTTTCCGCGTAATAACCGATGTCCCACGCCGCCAGTTCGTCCGCGCCGAACCGTTCGCGGGCGAAGGCGCGCAGCTCCTCCAAATCCCGTTGCGCCTGGGGCTTGACACGGCGGGCGAGGTCACCGAGAAAATCCAGCACCTGCGCCGGCGAATCGGCCATCTTGGTGGCCAGCGAATACTCGGTGTAGTCGCGAAAGCCGAGCAGTTGGGCCAGTTCGTGGCGCAAGGCCAGAATTTGCTCCATCAACGGCCCGTTGTCCCATTGCCCGGCGTTCGGCCCCTGCTCGGAAGCGCGGGTGCAATAGGCGTCGTACAGTTCCCGGCGCAACTCGCGGTCGTCGGCGTAGTTCAGCACCGGCAAGTAGCAGGGTAGTTCCAGCGTCAGCAGCCAGCCGTCCAGGCCGCGTTGCTGGGCGGTCTGGCGGGCCAGCGCGCGCGCCGAATCCGGCAGTCCGGCCAAACTCGTCTCGTCGCTCAGGTGCTTGGTCCACGCCTGCGTGGCGTCCAGCACGTTTTCCGAAAATTTGGCGTTGAGTTGCGACAATTCCCGCATGATCTCTTGATAACGAGCCTGCTGTTCCGGCGGCAGGGTAATGCCGGACAGTTTGAAATCGCGCAGGGCGTTGTCGATGACCTTGCGTTGCGCCGGATCGAGCCGGGCGTATTCCGGCCCGTCGGCGATGTGCCGGTAGGCGCGATACAGTCCCTCGTGCTGGCCGAGGGCGCTGTAATAGGCGCTGAGCTTGGGCAGGCAGGCGTTGTAGGCGGCGCGCAGCGCTTCGGAATCCCGCACCGAGTGCAGGTGGTTGACCGGGGACCACGCTTTGCTCAAGCGATCTTCCAGTTCTTCCAGAGGCCGAAGCAGGTTATCCCAAGTGTAAACCGTGGTTGCGGCCAGCAGCCGCTCGATTTCGGCGCGGTTGTCGGTCAGTATCCGGTCGATGGCCGGTTCGACGTGTTCCGGTTGAATGGCGGCGTAGGAGGGCAGGTCGGCGGCGGCGAGCAGCGGATTGGTCATCGGTGGTAAGTCTCGGGTT
>DAIRDI010000489.1:0-2079 GCA_036796235.1 Candidatus Competibacteraceae bacterium
GGATGTTGGGTTACGGCCTACGGCCTAACCCAACCTACAAATCGCCTGGGAGCGCAATATTACTAAAGCGGTTTTCGTTTTTTCCAAGAGCGTGGGGCAGAGCGAGCCGCCAAACGAAACGATAGTCCGCTCGGTAAACCCTATAGTTGCCTTAACCCGGTATTAATTCAAGTCCTCGCAAACATTAGCATCCATGGGGAAGGAACAGTACTAAAGGTTATCCAGTTAGTGGAGCTTGCTTGTGTCACCTAACCCTACTCGTCGTCCCCAACTGTCCGATTCTCTTCATCGGGATTTCATCGGTCTCGACACCCACTATCCCCTCGCCGATGGCCGGGTTACTCGCCGGCATTATCTCGACTCGGCCGCATCGACGCTGGCCCTGGGGTGCGCCCGCCAGGTCGCGGACGAACTGCTGCTTCACTACGCCAACACCCACAGCGATCTGCACTTTTCCGCCCGGGCCGTCAATCACGCCTACGACTGGGCGCACCACCAGGTGCTGCGATTCGTGGGGGCCGATTCCGAGCGCTACAGCGCGTTCTTCGCCGGCAGCGGCTGCACCGCTCCTCTCAACCGGCTCGCGCGAGTGATGGCGGCGCGGCGACCGGAGCGCGACGTGGTGCTGGTCTCCCTGCTGGAACACCACGCCAACGACCTGCCGCACCGCAAGCACGCCGGCCAGGTGATCCACATTCCGCTGGTCGGCGCGGCGCCGGCGCTGGGCGCGGTGGATTTGGCGGCGTTGGAACGCACGCTGGAACAATACTCGGGTCGGGTCAACTACGTCGCGGTTTCGGCGGCCAGCAACGTCACCGGCGTCGTCAATCCGGTTCACGACATCGCCGCGCTGGCCCACGCCCACGACGCCTGGGTGGTGGTGGACGCCTCGCAGTATCTCGCTCACGCCTCGCTGACTCTCAGCGACACGGGGGCCAGGGAACGGGAACTGGATGCCTTGGTGTTTTCCGGCCACAAGCTGTACGCGCCGGGGTCGCCGGGGGTAGCGGTGGCGCGGCGGGCGCTGCTCGAGGATTCCGAGCCGGATGAGGTGGGCGGCGGTATGGTCGATGATGTGTCTCTCAACGGTTATCAACTCACCGCCCGCTTCCCGGATCGCGAGGAAGCCGGTACCCCTAACATCCTCGGCGCGGTGCAATTAGGCGCGGTATTGAACGTCCTGCAACGGTTGGGCATGGCGCGAGTTCACGCCGCCGAACAACGACGATTGCATGGGTTGCTGGCCGAATTGGCGGCCCTGCCGGGCGTGCGCGTCTATGGCGATCCCGATCCCGCACGTACGCCGCGTCTCGGTACGGTCGCCTTCAATCTGGAAGGGTTGGAGCACGGGTTGGTCGCCGCCGTGCTGAACGATTATTGCAATGTCGCCGTGCGCAACGGCTGCTTCTGCGCCCATCCCTACGTGCGCGAGTTGCTGAAACCGGAATTGTGGGCGCTGGAGCTCGATCCCGATGACGCGGCGGCGATCCAGCGCTGGCAAGGCATGGTGCGGGCCAGTCTCGGGCTGTACACCGTGGATGAGGATATCGAGGCGCTGCTGGCCGGTGTTCGCGACTTGTTGGCGCGACCGGACCATTTCCGCGCCTTGTACCAGATCGACGCCAAGGGCAATTTTCACCATCGAACATTCCATGCCCCGGCCATCACCCTGTTCGATCCCGAAGCGCGACTCGAACAGGCGTTGGCGCGATTGGGCGTAACGGATGACGTGCTATAGTTACGGAGCATTCATTAGTCACCGAGCGAACCCGTCGCCATGCCCGACTTTCTGCGCAAATTCATTGGTCTGCTGCTTATTATCTCCGCCGTCGGCATCGCCTCTTGCCAGGCGCTGGTGGCGTCCTGCTCCACCACGGCCGCTCCGCCCGCCGCGCTCGGGCCGCGCGGTTGATTCCGGAATTAACCCTCATGGGCCGCTTTCTGCTGCTGTCCGGCGTCGTACTGATCCCGCTGACCGCTCTGATTCTGCTGTTACAACGAGGATTTCGCTCCATGGCCGAACGCTATCAGCAAACCCCCGGCCGGTTCCCGTCGCCCAAGGGCGTTCTGATGTTCCTG
>DAIRDI010000490.1:0-2076 GCA_036796235.1 Candidatus Competibacteraceae bacterium
AAGAAGGCTTGAAACAGGCCCTGCAGCCCGGCGCAGTCGGCGCGAGTCAGTAATTGCAGCAGGCGCAGGCGATTCTCGAAGGCCCGCTGCCCGTCGGCGCCATAACCGATCAGCAGGGCGGCATTGAGGCTGGTTTCCACTTCGTGATTGGGATAGCCGAGCGTATAGACCCAATACCCGAGCAAGGGCTCCTCGACCTGATGAATGGTCAGATAACCGGTCTGGAACAGCAGGGCGTCGCTGTTGATCTGCTCCACATCGAAGGTGGAAAGCAGTTCCATGCTGGTTTGCCGCCGCGCTAGGTGGGGGGTGAAAAAACCTCGCTGGGTGAGAAGATCGACCATGAAAGTCGGGGTGCCGGTTTCGAACCACCAGGGCCGGAATTGGCGTTCCTGGAATAGCAACAACAGATCGAAGGGGTTGTATACCGCTTCTCCAGTCCAGTTATAGCCGTTGTACCACGTGCGAATTTTCTCGCGGTCCAGCCCTTCCAATTCGGCAACGAACACTGTATCCACATCGATCTCGGTATAGCCGCAGATCGCTGAATACTCGGCCGACACCGTGATATCCCGCAGATTGTTCAGCCCGGAAAACAAGCTGACCTTGCTGAATTTGGATACCCCGGTCAAAAAAGCGAAACGGATGTGGGCGTCGGAATCCTTGATGACCGAATAGAGATTGCGCAACCCGTCGCGGATTTCGCGGGCGATCTCCGGCGTGGTCAAGTTGTCCAGGATCGGCTTGTCGTATTCATCCACCAGTACGACCACTCGTTCCCCGGTGGCGGCATGGGCGTTACGGATAAGCTCGGCAAAGAAACCCGAAGTCGTTGGCTGCTCGCACCGGATATCCAGCACCGCTTGATTGATATCGAGCAGTTCGCGGATTTTCTGTTCCAACTCCAGGCGATTCTTGAGCACCCCGCCGCCGAAACTGATCCGAACGACCGGCGATGATTTCGACCAATTCCAATGCTCTTGGGCGTACAGCCCACGAAACAGCGGCTCGTTGCCGGCGAAGAGTTCCGCCAGAGTATCGAGAAACAGCGACTTGCCGAAGCGGCGCGGACGGGACAAAAAGTAGTATTTGCCTTCGTCGATCAGCTTCAGGGCAAAGGCGGTTTTGTCGACGTAATAGCAGTTCTCTTCACGAATCTCGCGGAAGGTCTGAATACCGATGGGTAGTTTTTTTCGGACCATGAATGGTTCACCAGGCCGTTCGTTGGAATCTGACAGCCCCTCGCGGGAGGGGCTCACGGAATTTATTGAACGGCCGCCAGATTTTGCGCGGCGAAATCCCAGTTGATCAGATGATCCAGCACGGCGGCCACGTAATCGGCGCGTCGGTTCTGGTAATCCAGGTAATAGGCGTGCTCCCAGACATCAATAGTCAACAAGGGCGTTTGGCCGTGGGCGATCGGGGTATCGGCGTTGCCGGTCTGGGTGACGATCAACTGGTCGCCGTCCTTGACCAGCCAGGCCCAACCGCTGCCGAACTGACTCGTCGCAGCCTTGGTGAGTTCGGCTTTGCACGAATCGAAATCACCGAAAGATTTCTCGATCAGTTCTCCCAAGGCCCCGCTGGGCTTGCCGCCGCCCTTGGGCCGCAGGCTGTTCCAGTAGAAGGTGTGATTCCAGACCTGCGCGGCGTTGTTGAAAATCGCGCCCTGCTCGGGGTTGGCGGTGGTCTTGACCACGGCTTCCAGCGGCTTGTCGGCCAGCGGCGTGCCCGCAACCAGTCGGTTTAGATTGTTCGCATACCCCTGATGGTGCTTGCCGTAGTGAAAGCCGATGGTGTCGGCCGAGATGTGCGGACTCAAGGCATCGTCGGCCCAGGGCAGCGGTGGCAGGGTGAAAGGACCGCTGCCGCCCGCGGCGCGCACCACGCGGGGAAGAACGAGATCACCCAGCGCCAGCCCGGCGGAACCGGCCAGCGCGGCGGTCAGAAACCGGCGGCGACTTGGGGAATGTTCGGGCAGGATTGCGGACATGAATGAGACTCCTCGTGAAGGTCTACTGGGCTGATCGTCATGAAGTGTAGCTGGATGTTGATGTGCTCATGGCCGAACAGCGA
>DAIRDI010000491.1:0-2045 GCA_036796235.1 Candidatus Competibacteraceae bacterium
CCCCACTCTCCACCGACTCCCGCACGAAGGCGATCACCAAGTCATCGGCGGCGGGCTGATAGCCAAAGAGGTTCTGGCCGCGCAGCAGAGCGCGGATGCGTTCTCCGCCCCCCAAAGCCTTGCGGAAGGTTTCCAACCGGTCCCAGGGATCTTCGTTCAAAAAGCGGATCGTGCTGTCCAGAATGGCCCCGCCCCACAGTTCCAACGCAGCGTAACCGGCATCGTTGACCATGGGCAGTACGCGCATGATCTGGTCCATGTTCATACGGGTGGCGGCCAGGCTCTGATGGCCGTCGCGCAGGGTCAAATCGATAAACTGGGGCTTGCTCTTCCGCGCGCCGGCGCCCCCAGACAAGTGGCCTGTCTCATGATGGCTCTGAACGGGTTCCACGAGTCGGGACATGGGACCAAGATGAATACTCATGAATTACTGTGCTCCTCACGAAATGTTGGATTCTCCATCGGACCTTAACATGGATGCAACTTTTTGTTTTGTTGGGTTAAGATTCGACTGGAGTCTGCATTTTTTCAATTTATTTTTTATTTCAATTGGTTGGTTCCGGTTCGCCCTCGCGCATCTTGCCTTTCCCAGGCATTTAGACTTATCTTTATATGGTAATTCCAACCCCTTATCGGTCTCGTTCAAGAGGATCACCGCAGTGTCGAGTCAGGACTCTCAGAAGCAGGTCATGTTCGTGTTTCCAGGGCAGGGTTCCCAATACGTCGGGATGGGCAGCGACCTGATTCGCGATTTCCCGACCGCCCGGCGCCTCTACGAGCAAGCGAATGCGATACTTGGCTACGACTTGCTCAAACTCTGCCTGGATGGGCCGGAAGAAGATCTCAAGCTCACCCGCCACACCCAGCCCGCTCTGCTCGTCCACTCGCTGGCCTGCCTGGAAGTCTTCCGCGAACTGACCGACCGCTCCGTACAACCGGTGCTGACCGGTGGCCATAGCCTCGGTGAGTATTGTGCGCTGGTCGCCGCTGGCGCTCTGGACTTCGAGACCGCCCTGCGGTTGGTGCAGAAACGCGGCGAGTGCATGGGGACTTACGGCGACGGCGAAATGCTGGCCTTCCCCCTGCATCTCGACAATGTCCGCTTGTTGGCCGAACAGCACTACTGCGCCATCGCCGCCTGCAACCTGCTCGACCAGACCGTGGTGGGGGGGCGCGGCGAAGATCTCGACCGTCTCACCGAGGCCGCCCACCAGCATTTCCCGCGCAAGCGGCCGACCCGGCTTAAGACCGAGGGCGCCTTCCACACCTTCTACATGATTACCGCCGCGCTCCATTATCGGCCGACGCTGGACGCGGCCAGCATGAACGCCCCGACCATCCGAGTGCTTTCCAACTACGCTGGCGCCTATCATGACCCCGACCCAGACGCCATCAAAACCCGGTTGTTTTACCAACTGTTTCATCCGGTCAACTGGATCGGCAATCTGGATACCGCCTTCCACGAGGGCATCACCGACATTATCGAATTCGGCGGCGGCTTGGGTAGTGGTCCCGCGCCCGAGGACAAGCGGCCCAATCTGGAAGGCATGATCAAGAAAGCCCTGCGCGGCTCGGACTTCAACGTCCACTACCACGCCGCCATCAACAGCCAAACCCTGCGGGACACGGCTGAGGTCTTGGGCTCGTGAGACGCCGCCGCCCCGCCCTGCTCTGCCCACCCGGCGAAGCCGCCGCATCCTCAATCAGGACCTCATGAGACGATTTCATCGCCACCACCCACCGATCCAGCCCGCCGCCAAATCGCTGTTATCTCATTCGGCGTTTTGCCATAAAAATTCCATCTATCGCGTTTAACCGGTTTCAGCTACCCTTTAGCGCGGTGCTGGTAAGACGGGTTTTGTGGGATGGGTCGGAGTGGGTCTCCGGCAACCGTGCGCCACCCGCTACCCAAATAGTTTCCCCGCGCAACAATCACAGAATTAACCCCGTGGGCGCGGGCCGGCGGGAAGTTATTGATTGTCGGTTCGCCAACCGACGCAACCATCAGGAGGTAAGGTTTATGCTTTCAGAGAAGCTGCTTGACA
>DAIRDI010000492.1:0-2026 GCA_036796235.1 Candidatus Competibacteraceae bacterium
CGGTTCCGCCGCCGTGTTGGAAGTGCGCGAGAACGCCGACGGGGCGACCTACCGCGCGGTCTACACCGTCAAGTTTGAGGACGCGGTCTATGTATTGCATTGCTTTCAGAAAAAATCGACGCGCGGTATCGCCACTCCCAAGCCCGACCTGGACCTGATTCACGAACGGCTGAAGGAAGCGGAACGATTCGCCAGAGGACCTTGAACCATGATCGAGTTCGAACCCGGCAGTACCAACGTCTATGCCGATCTGGATAATCCCAATGCCGACGAGATGCTTAGAAAGGCCCAACTCGCGACCGAAATCAACAGAATCATCCAGGCCCGCCGCTGGACGCGGCAACAGGCCGCCGCCGCGATGGGACTGCCGCAATCCCAACTTTCGGACCTGTTGCGCGGGCGGTTTCGCGGCATCAGCGAAACCCAACTGTTGGACGGCCTCGCGCGGCTTGGCTGCGACGTGGAGATCGTGATCGCCCCGCGCCGCGATGCCACCGCCGGACGCGTCGCCGTGTCCTTTCCCGACGCCCGCTAAAATCGATCTTGGGGTCGATGGGGTGTTTCATATCCCAAGCCTAACCGACGGCGCGGTTCATGACCAGACGCCGGTCGGCTCCGACGCTGCAAGCACCCAGCGGGCCGGAGTCGAGAGCTTTCTGTACAATTCCGGGAGCCAGAGGAGAACTCTGTAGACTGTCCCCGTAGTTCCTTACCAGGCGCGGGGGGTGAAGGTCGGGGCATTTTGAATCGAGGCGGACTGCCCGGTTGCCCGGATGCTGAACAGGCCCCGATTCATCACCATCCGCTCGGCCCCGGCGTCGGCGGTCAGCCAGGCCACCGCGCCGTAAATCCGGTTGTTCGCGTAGCGCGGGAGCCAGTCCTTCAGTTGGCGCAGGCGCGCGATGAAGTCGTCGACGTCCTGGGGTTTGAGGGTGGTCTTGACTTCGACCACCACGATCTCTTCGCCGTTATGGGCGATGATGTCGAACTCGAAGTTCCCGCCATCGGCCAATTTTCCCTTCAGCCGGGTGGTGGTGTCGGTGATGGCGATGCCGCGGGCGGTCAGCAGCGCCACCAGGTCGCCCTCGACCAGCGATTCCATCAGTTTCCCCCACTGGCTGGTGAACAGCCGTTCGAGGGCGTTGAGCTTCTTTTCGGTGGCTTGGGATTGTTCCCGCAGCAACCGCTCGGTCTCCTGGAACTTCCGGTCGGTCTCCTGGAACTTCCGGTCGGTCTCTCGAAACAGGTTCAACACGTCTTCATACGTCGTGGGCATGATCGTTCCCTCTCTAAATCGATGCTCCGAGTATACCCGCAACCGCGCCCACCATAAAAAACCACCCCCGGTGGCTCGCGAGCGGTTCGTTATCGCCGGTCGGAAAGGGGGTTTTGGTTTTCCGAAACCCCCGGGCGGCTTCCGGGAGCCGGTTGCGGAAATCTTCGGCGTCGGCGGTGAGCCAGGCCCACGCGCCAGCCATTCGGTAGCGACCCGCCGAGCGGGGTACGGAGCGCGCTACCACCGCCGGGGGACAAAGCCCGGCGGGTTCTTCACTTCCATGAGTTGATCGCCGGTCGCCAGCACCAGGAACCCTTCGCGGGTGGCCTGGCGCAGGACGTCGTCGTCCGCCGCCAGACTGGCTAGGAGCCCCCCTACGCACTACGCGCTGGTTCTCAGGGCAGGGCGGCGATACGAATTCGGTCAGGATGGAGCACGACGAAACTCCCCGCAAGGCGATGGCCGTGGTCACGGACCAGCCCGACGATGCGGGCGCCGAGCGTGGGACGGGCGGCAGCCGTATAGCGGATGAGGATGATGCCGCACGAAGCGTGCCCCGCCGCATAGACGAGCTGTCCGAAGTCCTTGTCTTCGGTAAGTAGAACACGACTTTCCCTGACCGCATATTCGATGACTCGGTCGTCCTCGGCGCCGGGGATGGTCTCGGCGACCGCCAGGACCTCGAATCCCTCGGCGCGCAACGCGCGCACCGCCGCGAAATCGCAACTCTCCTCCGCGAGGAAGCGCAAC
>DAIRDI010000493.1:0-2025 GCA_036796235.1 Candidatus Competibacteraceae bacterium
GACAGCGGCGCCCCGAACGGTTGGCCTTCGCCACAGACGATATCGGCGCCGGCTTCGCCCCACTCGCCCGGCGGCGCGAGCACCGCCAGCGCCGTGGGATTGACCACCGCCACCGCCAGCGCCTGTTGCCGATGCGCCCAGTCGGTCAGCGCATCCACCTCCTCCAGCACGCCGAAGAAGTTGGGCTGTGGAATCACCAGGGCCGCGATATCCTCTCCCGCGTAAGGCGCGAGCGCCTCGACCGGGGTATGGCCGCCGGTTGGATCGTAGGGCAACTCGATCAATTCGAGACCTTGATTGTGGACGATGGCGCGAGCGGCCCGCCGGTACAGCGGATGCAGGGTCCGGGGCGCCAGAATCCGTTTCGACTTGGACTTGCGGTTGGCGCGCACCGCCATCAACAGCGCCTCGGCCAGCGCCGAGCCGCCGTCGTACAGCGAGGCGTTGGAGACAGCCATCGCGGTCAAGCCAGCCATCATGCTCTGGTACTCGTAGAGCACCTGCAAGGTGCCCTGGCTGGCTTCCGGTTGATAGGGGGTATAGGCGCTGTAGAACTCACCGCGACCGGCGATTTCCCAAACCGCCGCCGGGATATGATGCTCGTAGGCTCCGGCGCCCAGGAAGCACAGAGGCCGGGGGAAATCCGCCGCCCGTTCCTCCAGCAACCGGGTCGCTTGCCGTTCGTTCAGCGCCTCCGGCAGGGCCGGCAGCTCGCCGATTCGCAGCGCCGGGGGGATTTCGTCGAACAGCGCCTCCAGACTCGGGGCGCCGATGGCAGCCAGCATCGCCCGGACATCGTCCGGGGTATGGGGAATAAACGGCATAGTTCGCTCTATCCTGGATCAGTCAACCAGTCTGGGATTGGCCAGCGAAGGATCGTCCTCGTCTTCGGCCACGGTGATGGCCTCGTAGGCGGCCGCTTCCAGCAAAGTTTCCAACGAGGCCGCGGTTTTAAGCCGGAACACCCAGCCTTCTCCGTAGGGGTCCTGATTGATCAGTTCCGGGTCGTCGCCCAGCGCCTCGTTCACTTCCACGATCACGCCGTCCAGCGGGCTGAATACGTCCGAGGCGGCCTTGACCGATTCGACCACCGCGCAACTCTCGGCGGCGGCCACCGGGCGGCCGATTTCCGGGATTTCCACGAACACCAGATCGCCGAGCAAGTGCTGGGCATGGTCGGTGATGCCGACGGTGACCGTGCCATCATCGTTGGCGCGCACCCATTCATGAGACTCGGTGTAACGCAGGTCAGCGGGAACGTGGCTGCTCATGTTCGATTCCTCCACAACGGTTTGGGGATGGGTTCACTCGGATGAATTCACTCGATCAGGGCGCGGCCGTGGCGGACGAATGGCGGTTTGACCGCGCGCGCCGGCAAGCGTTTGCCGCGAATGTCCACGTAACAGCGTTCGCCCGCGCCGGTCGCAACCCGCGCCAGGGCAATGGCGCGGCTCAGGGTCGGCGAGAAGGTGCCGCTGGTGATCTGGCCGATTTCCTGGTCGCCGGCGTACACGGTCTGATGCCCGCGCAACACCCCGCGCGCTTCCAACACCAGCCCGACCAGGCTTTGCGGTGCGCCGGCGGCGCGCTGCCGCTCCAGCGCGGCGCGGCCGATGAAGTCGCGATCCGCCGGCTCCCAGGCCACGGTCCAGCCCAGCCCGGATACCAGAGGAGTCGTGGTTTCGTCCATGTCGCTGCCGTACAAGTTCATGCCGGCTTCCAGCCGCAGGGTATCGCGGGCGCCCAGCCCGCAGGGTGCGACGCCGGCGGCGAGAATCCGGTCCCAGAGCGCGGGCGCGTCCGCCGCGGGCGGCAGAATTTCCACCCCGTCCTCGCCGGTGTAGCCGGTGCGGGCGACGAACAGATCCTCGATTTCCAGCGCGTGAAAGGGTTTGAGGGCGCGCACGGCCGTCATGACCTCCGCGCCGAGCACGGCGTCCAGCTTCGCCAGCGCCTCTGGCCCCTGCACCGCCAGCATGGCCAGGTCGACGCGCTCGCGCCAAGCCGCGCCGAAGCGCTCGGCGA
>DAIRDI010000494.1:0-2007 GCA_036796235.1 Candidatus Competibacteraceae bacterium
CATCGTCTATCTCCGACCGCTACCGGATCGTCCATGTCCAAGATCGCTAAAAGCATTTACCGGCTCCTGTTTGTCAACCAGGGCAAGCTGTACGAACTCTATGCCCGGAGCATCCATCAGGGCGAACTCTACGGCTTCATCGAAGTGGAGGAATTGATCTTTGGCGAACGGTCGAGCGTGCTGGTCAATCCGGCCGAGGAAAAGTTGCAGAACGAATTCGCGGGAGTCCGGCGGACCTTTATCCCTTTGCACTATGTCGTCAGGATCGATGAGGTGGAGCGGGAAGGCGTCGGCAAGATTCGGCCGGTGGAAGGCGGCGACAATGTGGCGCTGTTTCCGCAGCCGACCTTTCCACCCGGCGGGAACCGGGGGAAAGATTGAACGGTTAGCCACGGTTAGGTGGGTGGTTTTCCTTCAGTACACCACTTCCGCCGACGTGATGTCGCCGGCGCGCAGGGACAGCGTCACCGTGCCGCCGGCTCGGCGGATCGTGATCTTGACGATATCTTCCGCGATCGCATCCAGTCGTCCCAGATATTGCGCGCCAGTCGTGGTTTGCAACCGCGCGTTCCTACCGACGTGTCGGCCCAGTTCGCCGACTGGGGTAGGGTGATAAGCCTGCCGGACGATTACCGGTTGCTGGCGACTCGGCGGTGTATCCGCGGCTTCCGGTTCCATCGGCGATTCGCTGCCCAGCGCCTTGGCCACCTTGGCGGCGTCCCAGGTCGCCGAGAGATCGGTGACTGCCGTGTCGTTGACCTGGAGCGTCAGGCCCAGCAATTTGACGACATCCTCGGCCGCGTAGAACTGAAGTTCGGTGGGATCGATCGGCGCGGGTGGGTTGGCGACGACCGTGAAATGACCGCCCTCGGTCAGGTAGCGCCGATACGCTTCGAGCAGTCCCGGCCCCAGGTTGATGCCGTTGGCCCGCAGCCGTTCGGCCACCAACCGCACGTGATCGGCGATGTAGTCGGGGATGGACTTGCCGGCCTTGACCGCGCAGTAATTATTCCTGAGCGCGTTGAGGCCGTCGTCGCGCAGCACGAAGCGCAAACTGGCCAGCCGGGGCGTGAAGCTGGCCAAATCCATCACCGACTGAGGCGAGGCGGCCATGGTCAGGCCGATGTCCATATTCAATGTCGCCCAGTCGCGGCTATGGCTGTCCACGCGCAGTTCCAGCACGTTGCGAGCGGCGTCGAGGCGATAGCCGACTTCCAGATTGCCGATGAATCGTTCCAGGCCCATTTCCTGCCATTCGGCGCCGCTGAAGCGGGTGACCGGTCCACAGCCCAGCGCATCCAGGTTGTCGAAGGGCGAAACCTGTTGAACCTGGCTGGGCGGAGGGCCGAGAATGCCGCCGTGCAGCGCCAGTTCCACGTCGTGGAATGACAGCGACAGCGCGGGAGGGATTTTTCCCTGGCTCAACTGTCGGCGCAGGTCGAGCAAGGCCAGGATGTTGGGCGCGTTGAGCCGGATCGCGCCGATGGTGATGACGTCGTTGACCAAATGCGGCATGACTCGAATCTTTTTGGCGCCCGCCGAACCGGTCGGCGAGACTTCGATGCCGTCGTAGCTGATTTCGGCGAAGGGCTGGGCCATCATCACGATCTGATCGGCCTGCTGCTTGGTGCTATACCACAGATAGCCACCGACGCCGCCCGCGATCAGTAGCGCGGCGACGAGGACGACCAGCGAAATATTCATCAACTTGCGCATGGGCGGTTACCTTGCAAGGTTGCGGAACGGGCGGAGGCGTTAGTTCCTGATGTTCGTATGAGTCATGGTGATTTGCACAAACTGTGCCGCATTTAGATAACAAAAGCAACAAGAACAGGCATTCTGTCGTTCGCTACCTCGCGGTTTGCCCCGAGCCCGCAGCGGAGATCCTTGGTCGGCTGGCGCGGGTTGGAGAGCATGTTCCCCCTTTGTTAAGCTTGCGCCGCTTCCACCATCGCCAATCGGAGAGATGTCGTCCATGAATTTTGCCGGGATTGCTTTACAGGCGCC
>DAIRDI010000495.1:0-1992 GCA_036796235.1 Candidatus Competibacteraceae bacterium
ACCTTCGGCGTCCTGATGCTCGAATTACGCCGCTCGCTCAGTCTGGTGGAAGAACAGGCGGCGATCCGGATTCCCATTGAGGAGCGCCAATACGGCATCCGAGTGGCCATCATCACCGACCGCGAACGCCCGTTGCTCACCAAGGCCACCTTCATTCTGGCGGTCCGCGCCGACATGGCGACCGATCTGCTGCGCGCTCGCTTCCCGACTCAGGTTAAGATCGGGCCGGTCGAAAAAATCGCGCAATTTGTCAACCATCACCTGCCCGGCATCGGCGTCGGCGCCCTGCCGGTGGCGCCGCGGGAGATTCCGTACCAGTCTGACTTCATTTACTTCCGGCTCGACCGCAGCAGCGAATTCTGGAAGCAGATTCTCAACTCCGGAGGCTTCGCCTTCCATGTCGGCGGCGAGTTCCCGGGACTGGAAATGGCGTTCTGGGCCATCAAAGAATGAACGAGTAGCGAACCGTGACTATCGACGATCCGTTTGCCACCGCCGACGGGGACGAAGGCGACCGCACGATCATCCGGCCGGCGCCGGGCGGTCGCCGCCCCGGACCGAGCGCGCCGCCCGCCCCGCCGCCCCGTCCGCTGGACAGGCCACCATCCGAGACAGCGGCGGCGATACCCGCCGGAGTCGGGCTGAACCCACTGGAAGCCGCCGCCGCCCCGTTGCTCGGCTTGATCATGCGCCTGAAAAACACCGCCTCGCATCCGGACCCCGAGCGGCTGCGCCTGCGGATGATCGAGGAGATCAAAGGGTTCACCGCCAACGCCCGCGATCGGGGCCTGCCCGAGAAGACGGTATTCCGGGCCCGCTACGTGCTCTGCACCACGCTCGATGAGGTGGTTCTGAACACGCCCTGGGGCCGGGCCAGCGAGTGGAGTGAGAGCAGTTTGCTGATCACTTTCCACAACGAAACCTGGGGGGGAGAAAAATTCTTCGAGCTGCTGGACTCCATCATTCTCGACCCGCGCAAGAATCTGGATCTGTTGGAACTGATGTACTTGTGCCTGGCCTTTGGTTTCCAAGGCCGTTACCGACTCCTGGATAACGGACGCAGCCGCCTGGAGGAGCAACGAGAGCGAGCCTACAACGCCATCCGCACCGCGCGCGGCGAATTCGAGCGGGAACTGTCCCCGCACTGGCGCGGCAGCGCTCAGGAGCAAAACCCACTCATTCGCTACGTCCCGCTGTGGGTGGTGGCGGCGGTGGCGGCGGCCCTTTTGCTGGTCGCCTACGCGCTGTTCAGTTGGCTGCTCAACAAAGCTTCCGATCCGGTGTTCACCGCGCTCAGCGACACCCGCGGCGAAACCGTGGCGATGGTGCGGCGCGTCGGCGTGACCGCGCCCCCACCCGTCCAACCCCCACCCAACGCCAATCAGGACAAGTTCCGGCAGGAGTTGCGAAGATTTCTCGATCCCCAAATCCGGCAGGGGCTGGTCACGGTGATCGAGGAACCCAATCAAACCACGATCCGCATTCGCGGGGACGGTTTGTTTGATTCCGGCAAAGCCCAAGTCAAACCCGCCTTCCAACCGCTGCTCCAGCAAATCGGCAAGGAACTCAACAACGTGGAAGGGCGGGTGCTGGTCACCGGCCACAGCGATAACGTCCCGATCCGCACCCTGCAATTCCCATCCAACTGGCATCTCTCCAAGGCTCGGGCCGACAGCGTGGTGCAAATCCTGGCGGCCAGCACCAACAACCCGGGCCGTTTCATCAGCGAAGGCCGTTCCGATACCGAACCGGTCGCTCCCAACGACACCCCGCAGAATCGCGCGCTCAACCGGCGCGTCGATATCATTCTGCTGGCCCGGATCACGCGGTAAGGGCCATGAAAAAATTTCTGAACCTTGTTAAAAAGCCCTGGATGATCGGCATCGTCGGTCTTCTGGCGGTCGTCGCGCTCATCTGGTATCTGGGACCCTTGATCGCGGTCGCGGGTCAAAGCCCGCTCACCTCGGATCTGGGCCGCATCGTCACCATCGT
>DAIRDI010000496.1:0-1971 GCA_036796235.1 Candidatus Competibacteraceae bacterium
GATCGGCCAGCGCCGCCGTCGGCGCGCCAACCGGCCAAGCCATCGCAATAGCCCTGCATGGTTCCAGGTTATTCCCTACACTACTTTCTGCAAACTCACCCACGGAGCGCTCCATGAGCCACAGCATCGACATCAAGGTCCGAGGCTACCACCTCGATCTGTTTCGCCACGTCAACAACGCCCGCTACCTGGAGTTCCTGGAAGAAGCCCGCTGGAGTTTTCTGGAAAGCAAGGGGCATCTCGAACTTCTCGAAGCCAGCGGCTACACCTTCGCCGTGGTCAACATCAACATTAACTACCGCCGCGCCGCCTACATGGGCGAACTCCTGCAAATCACCACCTCGGTGAAGTCGATCGGCGCCCGCAGTTGCGTCATGCATCAGTTGATTACCCTGAAGGGCGCCGACACCGTGATCGCCGATACTGATGTCACTTTCGTCATCGTGGACACCCGCACCGAGAAGGCCGCCGCCTTGGAGGGCGAGCTGCGAACGGTACTGGAACAGTTGGCCGAGTGAAACCGGTTTAGCCGGAACTCTGCCCGAGTTCCCAACGCCAGGCGTGCGCGATGATCGTCGCCAGATCGTTGTAGCGCGGTTCCCAGCCCAGCTCCGCTTGCGCCCGCCGCGCGTCGGCGACCAGCCGCGCCGGATCGCCCGGTCGCCGCGCGCCGTACTGCACGGGAATCTCGCGACCGGTGACGGCGCGCGCGGCATCGATCACCTCCCGTACCGAGAAGCCATTACCGTTGCCCAGGTTATAGGCCGTGCTCTCGCCGCCCGCCCACAAGCATTGCAACGCCAGCCAATGCGCCTCGCACAGATCCGTCACGTGGATATAATCGCGGATGCAGGTCCCATCCGGCGTGTCGTAGTCGGTTCCAAACACCGTGACCTGAGGCAAACGGCCGGCGGCGGCCCGCAGCACCAGCGGAATCAGATGGGTTTCCGGTTCGTGGCGTTCGCCCAACTCACCCTCGGGATCGGCGCCGGCGGCGTTGAAGTAGCGCAGACAAACCGATTTCAAACCGTAGGCTGCGTCGTAGTCCCGCAAAATCCGTTCGACCATCCATTTTCCGCACCCGTAGGGATTGATCGGGTTCGGTGGATGCGCCTCGTCGATCGGAATGCGGACCGGTTCGCCAAAAATCGCGGCGGTGGACGAAAAAATGAACGATTTCACCCGGTGCGCCACCATCGCATCCAGTAAGTATTGGGTTTTAAAGACGTTATTCCGATAGTATTTGGCCGGCTCCCGCACCGATTCCCCGACCTGGATATGGGAAGCGAAATGCATCACCCCATCGAAGCGACCGGTTCGGAACAGATCCTCCAACACCTCAAGCTCGCCCAGATCGCCCAACACGAACCGTCCGGCCTTGACCGCATCCCGATAGCCGGCGGACAGATTGTCCAATACGGTCACCTCGCAACCGCGCTGGTCCAGCAGCTTGACCATGTGGGAACCGATGTAACCGGCGCCACCCACCACCAGTACGCGCATGGCTAGCTGCTCCTTTCGCGGTGCATGCGCAGCAATCGTTCCATTAATTGCTCGATTTCAGACTCCAAAGCTCCGCGTTCCTGCTCGGCCTTGCGAACGCGGGATACCATTTCCGCCTCCAGGGTCCGACGCTGCTGGCGTTCCTGGTCCAACTGCTGGCGCAACGCCTCCAAGTCTCGATCCCCGGCGTCGATGGGTTGGGAGCGCGTCGACTCAGCCGCCGCCATTTGCTCGCGTAGCCGCCGTTGCTCGGCCTGTGACTCGACCAATTGCTCTTGCAGGGTCTGGCGCTCCGACGCCCAGGCGGCCCGCTGTCGGGGTAGCTCGGCCGCATCTGCTTTAATCTGCTCCATCCTCCGGGCATCATCCGGGGTGGAAGGTTGACCGGAGCGAGCTCTCTCCAAAGCCAGGCCGTCCTCCAGGGTATTCATCTGGATCTGCATGTCCAGTCGCTCGCGTTCCCACGCT
>DAIRDI010000497.1:0-1964 GCA_036796235.1 Candidatus Competibacteraceae bacterium
TCCGCAAACTCATCGGGGCGTAATGAGCCAGGGCGAGGAATGCCTCGACGGCTGTGCTGGACCACTGATTGATCCCGGAGGGCGTCATCGGATCTCGATGACGCCCTTTTCAACTTTCTCAACTCAGTCCGCCGGCTCTTCGAACGTTTGGGGTTGCTTGAATGCGCGTTCTCTTCGATCGGGGTATGCCCGTGCCTCAATGGGGAAGCGGACATTTTCGCGGACATTTTTCTTGGGCTATCGGGTGCAAGGCTCTATGATTCAATGGAAAAAAGAGCCTTGACCGGTGGACATTCCGATGGACCCAAACGCTTGGCAGACGCTGGATCGGCGTGTTGAGACCGCCCGATTCGGACCTTTTACCTTCCAGATCGGCGTCGCTCCCAACGAAGTCGCCTTACCCCTGCAACGGGTCGAAGACGCGCACCAGCGATTCGTCACGTTGCCGCTCTCCCAGGTTGCGCACCAGTTGGAACGGGAAGTGGTGACGAGCAGCGTGTTCGGCACCAACACCATTGAGGGCGGAACGCTGACCGAGGAGGAGACGGCGGCTACCCTGACGCTGGCCCCAGAGGCGGTTCGAGAAGTCGAGCAACGACGAGTGGTGAACATCAAGGCGGCCTACGACCGCGCGCTGCAAGCGGCAAGCGTACCCGGCTGGCGGCTCGATCTCGATTTCATCCGCGAGATTCACGCCGCCATTACCCAGGGCTTGCCGCATCCACTCAACCAGCCGGGAGTATTCCGCGAGAACCCCAAGACCACCGTGACCCAAGTGGGCGACACCGCGCATGGCGGGCGCTATAAGCCGCCGCAATATGGTGGTGACGTCCGTTTGCTGATGATGCATTGCATGCAATGGCACGAAAGCTTGGTCGCGGCGGAGGCGCCCGCTTTGATCCGTGCTCCGCTCGTTCATCTCTATTACGAGTTGATCCATCCGTTCTGGGATGGCAATGGTCGGGTCGGACGGGTGCTGGAGGCGACCTTGTTGCAGGCGGCGGGGTATCGCTACGCGCCGTTCGCGATGGCGCGGTATTACCTGGATAACCTCGATACCTACTTCGCGCTGTTCAACGCTTGTCGCAAGCGGGCGGATAAGAAGGTGGAATATCCCAATACGCCCTTTGTCGCCTTCCATCTGGACGGGATGCGGGTGGTGATCGACCGTTTGCACGACCGAATGAATTGGATTGTTTCCGTCCTGTTGTTTCAGGGCCGAATCAGGCAATTGTTGGACGAAAGAAAAATCAACGCGCGGCAGTACGCCATTCTGGCGCAACTGTTGACCCTGCCGTCTCTGTTTCCCTTGGAGCGGCTGCGGCAAAGCCCTTGGTATCAGGCGTTGTACCTGAAACTCGGCGACAAGACCCGGCAGCGCGATTGGCGTCAGTTACGGGAACTGGGGCTGGTTCGATTGGAGGCCGGGCACGTTTGGCTGGATCTGGGTTGAGTGCGTGTTGCATCGATCGCTCCGCGGGAACCGCTCGACGCCGAGACTTTCCTCCAGTTCGCCCAATTGCCCGCTGATGGATTGTGGCGTCAGGTGCGGGTGCTTGCTGGCCCCGGCGATGCTGGCCGACTGGCGACCGTCCATAAGTAACGCAGGTGCTTGAAATTCAGGCTGGCCATGCGATCTTAATTCATCGAATAAACCGAATAAAAAATTAATAATATTCGTATTGTTGGATGTTATTCTTTGTTTTAAAATTGTAAAAATAATTGATTAAAAAGCAATATTTGATTAAAATCAACATTCTTGAAAAGGTTTTCGATTTGACCGACAATTTCCGAACACTTCGAACGGCCGCCGCCCTTCACGCGCCGCCGCCCCGACGATCACCCATTAGCGGCCGCCGCGCGCGGCTTGGGAGAACCCTCATGAAGTACCTGCCGGAACTATTCACCGCCAACGCGCGCTGGGCCGAAGCGATGGTGGCCGCCGACCCCTACTTTTTCGCGGG
>DAIRDI010000498.1:0-1952 GCA_036796235.1 Candidatus Competibacteraceae bacterium
GGTGTTGATCGGCATTGAGGATGACAAGCCGGAGGCCATCGCCGCCCTGAACGAAGCTTGCGCCGGAACCGGCTTTCAGGTGCGGGCGGTCCCGGCCCGTTATCCCAGCGGCGGCGTCAAGCAACTGGTCAAGCTGCTGACCGGTCGGGAGACGCCGGTCGACGGGCTGCCGCTGGACGTCGGCGTACAGTGTTTCAACGTCGCTACCGCCTACAGCGTGCATCGCGCCCTCGATTGCGGCGAGCCGGTGATTTCCCGCATCGTCACGGTCACCGGTCACGTCGCCCGACCGGGTAACATCGAAGCGCTGCTGGGAACCTCGTTCGCCGCACTGATCGCGGCGTGCGGAGGTTACCAGGACGGGGTGGAGCGCTTGATCATGGGCGGACCGATGATGGGCTTCGCCCTGCACGGCGACGAGGTTCCGGCGACCAAGGCCACCAACTGCATTCTGGCCGCCGGCGCCGGGGAACTGGCTCCGGAACAACCAGTCCTGCCCTGCATCCGCTGCGGCGCTTGCGTGGAGGTGTGTCCGGCCGATCTGCTCCCGCAACAGTTGTACTGGCACGCCCGGGCCAAGGAGTTCGACAAGGCGCAGGACTATCACCTGTTCAGTTGCATCGAGTGCGGCTGTTGCAGTTACGTCTGTCCCAGCCATATCCCCCTGGTGCAGTATTACCGCTACGCCAAGAACGAAATCTGGGCGCAGGAAAAGGATAAGGAACGAGCCGAACTGGCCCGCCGTCGCCATCAGGCCCGGATGGAACGGCTGGAGCGCGAGCAACGGGAGCGAGAGGCCAAACTGCGTCAGAAGGCCCCACCGCGCGCCGAACCAGCGGCCGGCGATTCCGCGGGCGGGAAACCGGATTTGGAAACGGCGGTGGCCCGGACCCTGCGCCCGGCGGCTGAAGGGCGTACTTCCTCCCCGCTCCCGGTTGCGGGAGAGGAGTCGGGGGTGAAGGCCGGCGTTCCATCGACCGCCGACGGGGATCGCTGAGCGTCGATGCGTTTCAAGACCGTCACTTCCCCACACATTCTGCGCGAGACCGGCGTCGGGCCGGTGATGCGCCGGGTGCTGTACGCCATGCTGCCCGGCCTGGCGGCGCTGATTTGGTTTTTCGGTTGGGGCGTGCTGGTCAATCTGCTCCTCGCCACCGCCGTGGCGCTGCTGGCGGAAGCGGCGATGCTCGGGCTGCGCGGTCGGCCGCTCGCGCCGCATCTCGGCGACTACAGCGCGGTGGTCACGGCCTGGTTGCTGGCGGTGGCGCTGCCGCCGCTGGCGCCGTGGTGGCTGACCGTCCTGGGGGTCTTGTCCGCCATTGTGCTGGCCAAGCACCTTTACGGCGGGTTGGGCTACAACCCCTTCAATCCGGCGATGGTCGGGTATGTGGTGCTGCTGGTCTCCTTCCCGCGCGAGATGAGCGCCTGGCTCACTCCGCACGGTCTGGGACAGGAATACGCCCTGACGCTGGTCGAAACACTGCGGGTGAATTTTGGCGGCGAATTGCCGGCGCGCCTGAGTCTGGACGCCCTGAGCGGGGCGACGTCGCTCGATGTGTTGCGCACCCAACTGGGGCTGGGGATGACGGTGACCGAGGTGCGCAACAGCCCGGTGTTCGGCATCGTCGCCGGTTACGGCTGGGAATGGGCGGCGCTGGGCTTTCTGGTTGGGGGCCTGTGGTTGGTAAGCACTCGCGCCGCCGCCTGGCAAATTCCGCTGGGGATGCTGGGCGCATTGGCGATCCTCGCCACCGTGTTCTATCTGATCGACCCCGCGCATTACGCGCCGCCGTGGTTTCATTTGTGCAGCGGCGCGGCGATTTTCGGCGCGTTTTTCATCGCCACCGATCCGGTCACCGCCAGCACCACCCCGCGCGGCCGACTGCTGTATGGGGCCGGCATCGGAATTCTGGTCTACGTCATTCGCGGGTTCGGCGGCTATCCCGATGGGG
>DAIRDI010000499.1:0-1921 GCA_036796235.1 Candidatus Competibacteraceae bacterium
CGCCACCGGCCGCGCTGAGTACGCCGATGAGGATGGCGACCAGGGGATCGAGGCCGAAGCGAAGCGCTTTTTCGCAGCCGAGGGTGGCAAAGACCCCGAGCCCCAAGGCATCGAACACCATGATGGGGTGGCGCAGACGCTGTAGCAGGCGGTGCGCCACGAAGCAGGTCGCCCCGGCGGTCAGGGCGACCATCAAGTACGCGCTGGTTTGGAACGACGCTGGCGGCAGGTCGGCGATCAGCACGTCGCGGGTGATGCCGCCCGCCAGGGCGGTGACCACGGCCAGGACGAGAATCCCGAACAGATCGAAACCGCGGCGCACGGCGAGCAGGCCGCCGGTCACGCCGAAGGCGAAGACGCCGACAAAATCAAGCAGGGTGATAGTTATCCCCATGGCGCGGTCGCGGTCCTAACCGGGGGTGTGATTCAAAGTGATGCACCGACGAAATGATCTGCTCCCACCGCTTCTTTTTCGATCCCTGGGTACTCACCGGCAGATCGAAGCCATGGTGTTCCTTACAGTGGTTTGGATTGCCTGTTTTTTTCTATCCCTCATCTACAACCGGGCCAACCGCTCGACCGTATCCGGGTAGCGCTCGACCAGGCGGATCAACAGGGCGGCTTGCGCGTTGGGTTTCGCTCTGCCCTGCTCCCAATTTTCGAGCGTGCGCGGATTCGTGCGCAGGTAGCGGGCAAACAAGGGCCGCGACAGCCGGAGGCGCTCGCGGACCGCGATAATGTCGGCGGCATGAATGCTGGGAGCCGGCGCTTCTTCCACTTCGTGGGTGCGTAGGGTTCTCTTGCCGGCTCGTTCGTCGGCCAGCGCCTCGAAACCTTCAGTGATTTCGGCAAACAGGTTGCGTTTGGTCATTTCTCGCCTCTAGTTCACGCTTGAGCATTTCCTTCAGCGCTGTTCGTTCCCGCCGAGACAGATCACTGGCTTCATCCTTGTCATACAGGGTGAAGAGCCAAAACTGCTGTCCGGCCTCCCACCAGAAGTAGATCACTCGCAAGCCGCCTCGGGTACCTTTGCGCCGGCGTGGGTCGCCATAGCGAGCCTTGCGTAAGCCCCCCGTCCCTCGATGACATCACCCGCCAGTGGGTTTGCCATCAGCATATTCTGCAACCCGCGAAAATCGTTATCCGTCAGATAATCTGCCCGAACCCGGGAGAACGCGGGCAGTTCTTTGAAAAGCGCTTTCATTGGAAATGTATACGCAGGTTGCGTTTATTTAGCAACAATCAGCCGGGGCGCTGGCGATCTGCGATTGCGCTTTACGACGCAGACCCGCGCCGCCGCTGTTCCAGCCAGAAGGTCAGCGCCAGCGCGCCGCCGCCGGCGATTAACAAGCTCAGCAGCAAACCCAACTCCTCGGCCAGGTGGGCGAAAAACAGGGTGTAGATCTGAATGATCAGGAAGGTCGCGCCGTAACCGGTCAGCATCCGCATCGCCAGCCGCGCGCCCAGCCAGATCAGCGCGCCGTTCAGTCCCGCCCACAACACGTTGAACAGCACCAGTTCGGCGGCGCTGGCCCGGTACCACCAATCGCTGCTCAGATCGAAATTGCCGAACAGCGCCAGCAGCCACAGCGCCATTTCCGCGAAAAACAATCCAGCCGACAGCCAGACTTTGCAAAAGCCCCGATACGCGGCCAGCGGTCCCTGTTCGCTCTGCTGGTGGATGACCGCGACGGCGATCATGGCTGCCGCCGCCATCAGGAACCGCAGCGGGTAGTTCATCCCGAACCAGTAGGCGCCCCAACCGGAGGCGTAGCCGGTGAAGCCGCCGAACCAGGAGAAGAACACCACGGCGCTCAACACCAGCAACAGCACGTTGCGCAGCGCGTAGCTCAGGCCGAGCAGCAGCAGTAAATCGATCAGCAGCAGCGCCGGCCAGTTGCCGGAACCGGTGGAATAGATC
>DAIRDI010000500.1:0-1916 GCA_036796235.1 Candidatus Competibacteraceae bacterium
CGCCGAAGTCGTAATAGCCGGTTCGCGAGGCCGAACGAACCTGGATAGTCCCCGGTGGGTTGAAATAAAACTCCACATCGTCCGCGAAACCGAAGATCGCCGACCGAAATTCGGCGTGCAGGTAATCGTCGTCGGACTGGACGATGCGCGCCCGCGCCAGGCCGTTCAGTATGTCCAGCAGTCGGGCACGCGCCCGATCGGCGTCGTCGGCGTAGCGTAGAGGCTCCACGCGTTGCTCGGCCGCCGCCGCCTCTGATGAGACGCAATTCGGCGAACTGGGACACGACGCCAGCCGACCTTCGGTCACCCCCAGCTTCAAGGGGGGCCGTCCGCCCGAACAGCCGGTCGCCAAGATCAGCACGGTCATCCAGGCGAGTCCGCGCGCCCGTGGTTTTTTCCACATCATTCGCATCTCGCAATGAGGTTCCGAGTGTTGACGGGTTAGGGAAAGGAGTCGTTGCCGAAAGGCGCTATTGCGCCGCCGTCCCGATCACAACGAATCCCAGCGCTGCCGGCGCCGCCATGGGATACGAGGGATAATGAGGCCGAACAACAAGCCGCCCAGGGCGACGCCGGCGCCGGCGATGAACCAGTTGCGACCGGATTGGTCGCGCAAGGCGGCGTTTTCCAGTTCGAGGTGACGCTGCCGTTCGTGCGCCGCCGCGATTTCCTCTTGCAGTCGGAGATTTTCCTGTTCGATGGCCAAGGGTTGAGCCGCCGTGCGCCGAATCTCCGCCAAGTCCTCCTCACAGCGAGTCAGGGCGGCGCGGGTGTCGTCCAGCGCTTCAGCGTCGCCCCGCAGGGTGCGGTTATCCTCATCCAGCGCGGCGACGCGCGCTTCCAACTGCGCTACCTGATCCCGAGGGCTGGGCTGGTCCATGAGTTCGCGGGTCAGAATCCAGCCGACCGTTCCCTCCGGCGTCTTGACTTGGGTGTAGCCTTGGGCGGTATTGGCGTCCAGAATCTCCAACGGCGCACCACTGCGCACCATGCGCAAGATTCGGTACTCCGTCGAGGTCCCGGCACGGATGGGGACCGTGCAGGAATCAGTTGCGTAGGCGGTCTCGGCGCGGGCGGGACTGGTTAGGGCGCCGAGTATAAATAGTAAAAACAAACGCTTCACGCAAGCTCCGGTGAGGGTTGGACGACAATAGCGTCTTGGCAATCGAAATTCGTAGGGGCGCGCCGCCGTGAACCCCTACCGGCGTGGATCGAGATTCGGATCAACGCGGGTTGTTTTTGGAAAGACGATATACTCCATCACTCACCGCGTACTTGCAAATCCACCGACGATGATGATGATGATGAGCCTCAAAATACTCCAAAAACCTGGGAGCAGACGGTGGTGGGTCGACTCGCCTCCAGGTCGAGGCATCCTGGTGGCCAGCGGCCTGATAATGATCTGGACGCTGGCGGGCTGCGCCGGCTCGTCGCCGCCCCCTATCACGCCCGCCATACTCGTCGAACCATCCTCCAGCCCGTTAAGCGAAAAAGCCCGGGGGGAACAGCGGCAGGCTGTGTTCGAGATGCGTAACGATACATTGAGCCAGTTGTTCGAACTCCGGCCCGCCGCCCGGGCCGAGATCGCGCAAGCCGCCGGGTACGGGGTGTTCGAGATCAACGGCTTGAACGTCATTCTGGTCGACGCGCACGGGCGCGGCGTGGTGTTCGACCGGGCCAGTGGCGGCAAACCGACCTTCATGCAAATGACCCGAACCAGGATCGACGCCAATGAAACCCTGAGTCCGTACTGGCAAGTCCTGGTGTTTAGCGATTCTCAGCGCCTGAGCGACTTTATCGCGGTCGATGCCTCGTCCGAACCCGCCAGCGACTCCAGCATCAAGGTTTATCGGCTGAGCAGCCGGGGCGTATCCGTCCAGGCCGACGAGGACGCCCGTTATACCCGGTGCCCCTAT
>DAIRDI010000501.1:0-1904 GCA_036796235.1 Candidatus Competibacteraceae bacterium
AGAACGCGCCGTCCGGAGTAACGGGAATCTCGAAGCCCAACTCGCGCAGGGCCGGTAGCAGAAAATCCCGCCGTGCCTGAAATTCCCGCCGACGCTCCTCGAGAATCACCGCCGCCTCCGGAGCGAACGCCGCCAGCGCTGCGTACTGCGCTGGGGTGGATGCCGCAAGGAACAGGTTTTGCGCCAGTTTCTCCGCCGCGCCGACGCCCTCCTCGGGCGCCGCCAGCCAGCCCAGGCGCCAGCCGGTCATCCCGTAATACTTGGAAAAGCTGTTGACGACCCAGACCCGATCCGAGAAAGCCAGCGCGGTTTGAACCGGCGCGCCGTATGCCAAACCGTGATAGATCTCGTCCATGATCACTTGTCCGCCGCGCGCCTCGACTGTGGCGACGAGGGCCGTCAGTTCCTCGGGGGGAATGATCGTGCCGGTGGGATTGGCCGGCGAAGCCAGCAGGACGGCCGTGGTCCGTTCGTCCCAATATCGCTCCACTAATTTGGCGGTCAATTGATAGCCGGTCTCCGGCCCGACCGGAACGCCGACGGCTTCACCTTCCACCAGGCGCACGAACTGCCGATTGCAGGGATAACCCGGATCGGCCAGCAACACCCGGTCGCCGGGATCGACCGTGGCCGCCGTCGCCAGTTGCAGGGCTCCCGAGGCGCCGGGAGTGACCAGAATGCGCCGGGCCGGCACTTCGACGCCGTAGCGCTCCCGATAATGATCGCTGATGGCCTGACGCAGTTCCGGCAGGCCGGCGGCGGCGGTGTACCGAGTGCGGCCTTCCGCCAACGCCCGCTGACCGGCGGCGAGGATCGGCGCGGCGGTCGGAAAATCCGGCTCGCCGATTTCCAAGTGAACGATCGACCGCCCGGCGGCTTCCAGTTCCCGGGCGCGGGCCAACAACGCCATGACGTGAAACGGCGCGATGTCCGCCATGCGGCGGGCGAGCGCGACCGGCTCCGGGATCAAAATGACCGCCCCCGGTTCTCATCCTCGTCGTGAATGGCCAGATCGGTTAGGGATGCCTTGCCGCCGCCGCTCGCGCCTTCGGCCAACCGGATTTGCAGGCCCACATTATTCTTGGAGTCGGCGTTCTTGATCGCTTCTTCCCGGGAGATCTTGCCTTCCTTGTACAACTTGAACAAGGATTGATCGAAGGTCAAGGTGCCCGACTCAGTGGACTGTTCCATGGCGTCCTTGACGTAGTCGATCTTGCCCTTCTGGATCAGGTCGGCGATGTACGGGGTATTCAGCAGCACTTCCACCGCCGGGACCAGTCCGCCTTCCAAGGAGCGGATCAGCCGTTGCGAGACGATGGCGCGCAGGTTCAGCGACAGATCCATCAATAGTTGTGGCCGAGCGTCTTCGGGGAAAAAGTTGACGATGCGCTCCAAAGCGCCGTTGGCGTTGTTGGCATGCAGGGTGGACAACACCAGATGGCCGGTCTCGGCAAAGGTCAACACGAATCTCATCACCTCGCGGGCCCGGACCTCACCCACCAGGATCACGTCCGGCGCCTCGCGCATGGCGCTGCGCAGGGCGTGCTCGTAGGTGTGAGTGTCGATGCCGATCTCGCGCTGGGCGACCACCGATTTCTTGTGCTGGTGGGTGAACTCAATCGGGTCCTCGATGGTGATGATGTGACCTGGCGCGCTGGAGTTGCGATGGTCGATCATCGCCGCCAGAGTGGTGGATTTGCCCGAGCCGGTGGCGCCCACCAGCAGGACCAGGCCGCGTTTTTCCATCACGATTTGCCGCAACAGCGGCGGCAGACCCAGTTCCTCGACCTGGGGAATGTCGCCCTTGATGTAACGGATCACCATCGACACCTCGCCGCGCTGCTTGAACACGTTGGCGCGGAACCGGCCGACGCCTTGCAGCGGAATGGCGAAATTAAGCTCCC
>DAIRDI010000502.1:0-1890 GCA_036796235.1 Candidatus Competibacteraceae bacterium
GAACAGTTTTGAGCTATCTTGAAGAGTCCTTCCGCCCCAACCGCAACAAGCCCAAGGCGTTTGACATCCACTGCACCAAAGTGGTCGTTATTGATTTAAAATTTTGAAATTTAAGTATTAATTTCGATACCTCATTGAGGGCTTTAACAATAGCCATGCGAAACAATCTACCCGTTACCGATACCGAATACCCGCTCGACGATGACTCCGCGCTGGTTTCCATGACCGACCTTGACAGCCGGATCACTTACGCGAACCCAGCCTTTATTCAAGCCAGCGGGTTTAGTAAGGAGGAGCTTATCGGCGAACCGCACAATCTCGTGCGTCATCCCGACATGCCACCCGAAGCCTACGCCGACCTGTGGCGGACGGTTCGGGCGGGCCAACAGTGGACCGCTCCGGTCAAGAATCGGCGGAAAAATGGCGATTATTACTGGGTGAAAGCCAATGTCACGCCGATCGTCAAGGACGGTCAGGCGATTGGCTATATGTCGGTCCGAGTCAAGCCGAGCCGCTATGAAGTAGCCCAGGCAAGCGCCCTCTATCAGGACATCCGGGCCGGCAAAAGCCGCTACGGTTTGCAGGGTGGCAACGTGGTCCGCACCGATTGGCTCGGCAAGCTGTTCGCATGGACTAACATCAGCGTCCAGGCGCGAATCTGGGTTGCGTTACTGGTCATGATTCTAACCATGATCGGGTTCAAAGCGGCCGAAGTGCTGTGGCTCGACGCCGATTCCGCCCCGACGGGCTTCGATTGGACGCGATTGGGTGGGCTGGGGGTTTTAAGTCTGATCGTCGCCGGTGGGTTAGGGGCATGGTTGCATGCTTCGGTGGCGCGACCGCTGCACGGCGTGGCCCTCATATCCCAGCGCATTGCCGGCGCCGACCTGACCGGCCGCTTCGGCACCTCCCGCCGCGATGTGATCGGTCTGGCCATCCGTGGTCTCAATCAGACCAACGTCAATCTGTGGGGGATCGTTTCGGACGTGCGCGCCCAAATTCACGGCGTCCACGTGGCCGCCGCCGATATTGGGTCCGGCATTGAGGACTTATCCTCCCGGACTGAATCCCAAGCGTCGAACCTGGAGGAAACTGCGGCGAGCATGGAGGAACTTCATGCGACGGTCCAGCAAACCGCCGATTTGGCGCGCCAGGCGAACCAGTTGGCGTTGTCAGCTTCAAGCGTGGCGGAACAGGGGGGCACCGTGGCCGGCCAGGTGGTGACGAATATGGCCGATATCAACACCAGCGCGACCCGAATCGCCGACATTATCAGCGTCATCGACGAAATTGCTTTTCAAACCAACATCCTGGCCTTGAACGCGGCGGTCGAGGCGGCCCGCGCTGGCGAGCAAGGCCGAGGCTTTGCCGTGGTTGCGAGCGAAGTACGGAATCTGGCGCAGAAAACCGCATCGGCGGCCAAGGAGATCAAGAATCTGATTTCCGATTCACTCAATAAGGTGGAGTCAGGCGCGAAACTGTCCGGGGAGGCCGGCAAGACCATGACGGAAATGGTGAATGCGATCAATCGGGTGACCACGATCATGGGCGATATCAGCCGCGCCACGGCCGAGCAGGCGTCGGGCATCGCCCAAGTGAACGAAGCGGCCATGCAACTCGACCGGGCAACCCAGGAAAACGCGGCGTTTGCCGAACGGGTCACGGTCGCCGCCAAGATGTTGAACAATCAGGCGGACACTCTCTTGGAAGCCGTCGGCATATTCAACATGGGCTAAGCCTCGACATGGTAACGCGCGCGACAGGTCTCCCGCTGTCCAGGAACCCTTAACTTAACCTTCGGCGAGCAGTGGGATCCACCATGCCCAAGCTCCATCACGTTCATGGAGAAGAACGACCAGGGAAGGTGGGTTAGGTAAGAGGGACCAACAC
>DAIRDI010000503.1:0-1885 GCA_036796235.1 Candidatus Competibacteraceae bacterium
CCTTCAACCGGGTGCGCGTGGTCCGGCTGGAAGTCGGTGCGCTGGCCGGGATCGAGATCGAGGCGCTGCGCTTCGGCTTCGCGGCGGCGGCCCGGGGCACGCTGGCCGAGGAGGCGGCGCTGGAGATCGAGCAACCGCCCGGCCTGGCCGGGTGTTTGGATTGCGGCGCCGTGGTGGAGATCCGCGACCGCGAGGACCCGTGTCCCCGCTGTGGCGGCTATTTTCTCCGCACGCGCGGCGGGACGGAACTGCGCGTCCTGGAGTTGGAGGTAGAGTGAGAGCCGCTGTTGGTTAGAGCGGTCGACCAGGGATTAACCCATTACACCGAGGCAACCCGGCCAGCGACAACAGCGCGGTCAGGTGCTCGGTGATGCGGGAGGCGGGCTACAGGCGCTCCGAGGCGAATTCGGCCAGCCGCGAGCGCTCGCCCCGCCGCAGGGTGACATGCCCGCCGTGCGGCCAGTCCTTGAAGCGGTCCACCACGTAGGTCAGGCCGGAGGTGGTTTCGGACAGATAGGGGGTGTCGATTTGGGCGATGTTGCCCAGGCAGATCACTTTGGTGCCGGGGCCGGCGCGGGTGATCAGGGTCTTCATCTGCTTGGCGGTCAGGTTCTGCGCCTCGTCGATAATCAGGTATTTGTTCTGAAAGGTACGGCCGCGCATGAAATTGAGGGAACGGATCTTGATTCGGCTGCTGAGCAGATCGGCGGTGGCGGCGCGGCCCCATTCCCCCCCTTCCTGCGGGGCGAGGACTTCCAGATTGTCCATCAGCGCGCCCATCCACGGCGTCATTTTCTCCTCCTCGGTGCCGGGCAGGAAGCCGATATCCTCACCGACCGGCACGGTGACCCGGGTCATGATGATTTCCCGGAACCGCTTGGTGTCCAGGGTTTGCGCCAGGCCGGCGGCCAGCGCCAGCAGGGTTTTGCCGGTGCCGGCCGCGCCCAGCAGGGAGACGAAGTCGATCTCGGGGTCCATCAGCAGGTTGAGGGCGAAATTCTGCTCGCGGTTGCGGGCGACGATGCCCCAGACCGCATGGTTAGGGGTGGTGTGATCCCTGAGGATTTCGATCACCGCCTCCGTGTCGCGCGGTTGGCGGACGATGAAGGCGACCTCGCCGTCGGTCTGGAACAGCCCCTGGTTGGGATACCAGTTTGCGATATCCGGGCCGTGGACCCGGTAGAAGGTCCGACCGCTGTCCTGCCAGGAATCCAGTTCCTTGCCGTGAGTGTCCCAGAAGTCCGCCGGTAGATTCCGCGCGCCTTCATACAGCAGCTTGACATCGTCGAGGGTCTGGTCGTTGTAGTAGTCCTCGGCGTGGATGCCGAGGATGGCGGCCTTGATCCGCAGGTTGATGTCCTTCGAGACCAGGGTGACCTGACAGCTTGGATGGTCCTGTTGCAAGGTCAGCGCCATGCCCAGGATATCGTGGTCCGGGGTGTTGCCAGGCAGGGGCACCGACGGATTCAGCCGGCTGGGCTGGGTCTGGAAATACAGCCGACCGCTGCTGGGTTCGCCGCTTGGGCCGGACGGGCCTGGCAGCGGCAGCCCTCGGTCGATTTGCTCCTTGCTGGCCCCGGCGATCAGGTCGTCCAGGAAACGGCTGACCTGGCGGACGTTGCGGGCGACCTCGGAAACGCCTTTTTTGGCGTGATCCAGTTCCTCCAGCACCATCATCGGCAGGAAGAGATCGTGTTCCTGGAAGCGGAACAGAGCGGTCGGATCGTGCATCAGGACGTTGGTGTCGAGCACGAACAGCCGGCGGTCCGGTATGGAGTTTGGAGAGTGGGTGGCGGGGGATTCGGGTTTGAGGGGATGGGGCATGGTCGGTCGCTGTGGGTTTGCTGGAATTGAGTTCTTTGCTGAATTGAGAAGAATTTCAGTC
>DAIRDI010000504.1:0-1881 GCA_036796235.1 Candidatus Competibacteraceae bacterium
TGCACGAGGCCGATCGAACGATGGCTCACCGGAAGTGATCCATGCAAGGCAAGCTGTTCACCCAGGATTTTTTGCGGGAAGGCATCCAGGAAACGGACGCCTGGAATCGTCTGGACTCCGCCGAACTGACCCGATTCCGCGCCCGAATCGCGACGATCTTCGACGCGTTTCCCGCCGATAGCCAAGCCAACGAAGCGGTCACGGAAACCGAGATCATTTTTCCGGTGCTGGAGGCCCTGGGCTGGGCCTCTCTGCCGCAGCAGACGGCCTCCGGCAAGGGCCGCCAGGATGTGCCCGACGTGCTGCTGTTCGCGGATGCCGCCACCAAGCGGGCGGCGCTGGCGGAGCACGGGGACGCGCAACGCTATCGTCGCGGCGTCGCCATCGTCGAATGCAAGCGCTGGCAGCGTCCGCTGGATCGCGGCGACCGCACCGATCCCCTCGACGCGAACGCGCCATCGAATCAGATGTTGCGCTATCTGAGCCGGGCGGAAGTGGCGTCGGAACGGGCGATTCAATGGGGCCTGCTGACCAACGGCCGGTATTGGCGGCTGTATTTTCAGGGCGCGCGTTCGCGTTCCGAGGAGTTTTTGGAACTCGACCTGGCGCGGCTGGCCGGCATGAAAGGATTGCCAGCGGATCTACTCGATCCCGCCGACCAGGACGCCGCCCATTTCCTCACCGTGTTCTACCTGCTGTTTGGCCCCGCCGGTTTCGCTCCTCAGCCCGACGACCCGGAAAACCGCGCCTTTCTCGCCATCGCCCTGGCGGAAACCCGGCGCTGGGAAGCGCGCGTGTCCCAGGATTTGGGAGCGTTGGTCTTCGAGCGGCTGTTTCCGCGCCTGGTCGCGGCCATCGCCGAACACGATCCGGCGGCGTCCAGACCGTATGCGGCGGACTACCTGGACGCCGTGCGCCGCGAGGCGCTGATTCTGCTCTACCGCCTGTTGTTCGTCCTCTACGCCGAAGACCGCAACCTGCTGCCGGTCCACGACCCTCGCTATAACCACTATTCCCTGCGCGTCATCCGCCACAAGATCGCGCGACATCTGGACGTGAACGCCGTCTTCAGCGCCAGCGCCGGGCGCTGCCACCGCGCTCTCAAGGACCTGTTCCAGATCATCGGCCAGGGCGACGCCGCGCTCGGCGTGCCGCCCTACAACGGCGGCCTGTTCGACGACCGCGCGCACGCCCTGCTGGAACGCCTCACCCTGCCCGACGCGGTGGTGGCCGAGTTGATCGACGGCCTGTCGCGCCGTCCGGTGGGGCAGGAGCGCCGCTGGATCAATTACCGCGATCTGTCGGTGCAGCAGTTGGGCTCCATCTACGAGCGCCTGCTGGAATACCGGGTGGTCGACGACGGCGCCGGCCAGATCCGGGTCAGCCCGACCATTTTCGCCCGCAAGGGCAGCGGCAGTTATTACACCCACGATGATCTGGTCCAGCTCCTCATCCGGCAAACAGTCGGCCCCCTGCTCGCCGAGCGCGCGGAGGCTTTCGAGCGACAGGTGGAGGCACTGGCCCGCCAGCGTTCGCCCAAGCCGCAACGCCTGCGCGACTTGCAGGACCACGATCCCGCCGCCGCCATTCTGGAGTTGAAAATCTGCGACCCGGCGATGGGCAGCGGGCATTTTTTGGTCAGCCTGGTGGACTATCTGGCCGATCAAATCCTGGAGCGCATGGCCGACAGCACCGCGGCGGTGCATTGGGCGGACGCCGCCGAACCCTACGTGTCACCCCTCGCGCGGCGCATCGCCGACATCCGCGAGCGCATTCTGGCGTCGTCGCAAGCGCAGGGTTGGACCGTCGATCCCGCGCAACTCGACGACCGCCATATCGTGCGGCGCATGATCCTGAAGCGGGTGATCTTCGGGGTGGACA
>DAIRDI010000505.1:0-1879 GCA_036796235.1 Candidatus Competibacteraceae bacterium
CCGCCAAGGCTGCTCCCGCCAAGGCTGCTCCCGCCAAGGCTGCTCCCGCCAAGGCTGCTCCCGCCAAGGCCGCTCCCGCCAAGTCTACCCCCCCAGTCACTATCATCGTTGCCAAGTTCGATGTTGGGCATGGCAACAATTTGTATATTCGTGGTGAGGGGGCTGGCCTCAGTTGGGAGACCGGAATCCAGATGGAGAACGTCGGACGCGATGTATGGGTTTGGACCACCAACCAGATCGCCGAGGGCATGGTTGCCTTCAAGTTCCTAATTAACGACGAACTCTGGTCATCGGGCGACAATCATTCCGCCTCGGCTGGAGAAACCACTACCCTCAGCCCCAACTTTTAGCCGGCTCCATGAGTGGACGGCGCCGACCGCCGTAATTCCACGGTCGGCATCGTTCCACCAAGTCCGTTATGTCTCCCGACACAAGCGGGCGAATTCGCACCGCGAGCGTGTGACGCATTCCTCGATCGCCAAGCCGGTAAAATAATTGCCCGTCAGCGCCAGACGACTCCCGGTCAGCGCCTTGTCCAAATCCCGCGCCCGTTCGCCGTGGCCGACCCGTAACATGGGTAACTTATTGATCCTGATAGCCGTATTTTCCGAGCCGAGCGCGACGCGCGGCGCGCCCAATACTTGGGCGATGCGGTTTAATTTTTCCTCCTCGTCCAGCACGCCAGGTCGGAAATGGAAGGTGAATCCCCGGTATCCGGGGTCCGGCACGGTATCGCGCGACACCACCGAATAAAACGCCTCATCCCGGCCGATCAGCCCAGCCACCGGCGGCAGTTTTAACAAGTCGGCGGGCAACGCTACTCCGACCGATTCGACCGTGGCGGTGTCGATTTCCAATAATCTCCCCGCCAAGTCGGGAAACTCCGGATTCAACAAGGAGGCCGTCACCGCCACCGGCGTGGCCAGGCTAACGGCGCGGGCCGTGTATTCGCGATCATCGGTGCCAACGACAAAATGCTCGCCCGAGCGCCGCAACGTCCGCGCGACCTGGCCGAACTCGATGCGGATTCCAGGCTGCGCGCTCAGCGTGTCCGCGATGGTCTGAAGCCCACCCGGTAGCGTGAAGCTGCGCGGGACACCCTTGCGCCGGGGTCGGGGCTGAAACAGACTATCGGCGGGAAACTCGTCGGCCCGCTGGCAGACCACCGCATTGAAGGCTGGTTCGAACACCGCCGCGTAATTGCGCCGGCCGACGATATGCCCGTAGTATTCGGCGACGTTGCGCCCGGTCTTGATCAATCCAAGCAGCCGGAACGGCGCCAGGGGCAGCGCCGGGTAATACAGTTGCGAGGGGATGCTTCTGACTCTGCCGTCCACGAACATCCGGAATCCAACCCCCGCTCGCCGCTTTACGCGGTCCAGCAGGCCGACCTGTTCCATGATTTCCAGCAGATTACCGTAGGAGTTGAAACCGCTGTGCGCGCCCATTTCCAACCAGAACCCGTCCAGCGCGCCGGCGAAGCGATGCGAGTGCAAACAGCCGCCCGCCCGGGGCTCCTGCTCCAGAACCCGCGCGTCCCAACCGGCGCTGGCGGCGTAGTGGGCCATGCTCAGGCCGCTGATGCCGGCGCCAATAATCAGCAGGTCGCGATCGGCCATGACAGACTCCGAAAGAATAAATAGGGTACGGATGAAGATTCCCGGCCAGGCCCAGGAAAAAGTCAAATTAGCCAAACCGTGCTAGGTTCGCCAGCCGGGTCCTGTTTAAGCTGGACGACCATTATCGCACCTTGAGGAGCCCACCATGAACATCACCAACTATTTTGCCAAGGACTTGTTTCAGAACCAGACCGTCTTCATCACTGGAGGCAGCAGCGGCATCAACCTCGGCATCGCCCGCAACTTCGCGGCGGTTGGCG
>DAIRDI010000506.1:0-1873 GCA_036796235.1 Candidatus Competibacteraceae bacterium
GCGCTGTTGCGCGAGCACCGCATTCCGGTGATGGTGCTCAACGCCTGTCAGTCGGCGATGGTGGACGCCCGCGCCGAGGATGCGTTTGCTTCGGTGGCGGCCAGTCTGCTGCGGGCCGGGATTCGCAGCGTGGTGGCGATGGCCTATTCCCTGTACGTGAGCGGCGCGGAGGAATTTTTGCCGGCGTTTTACCGGCGCGTGTTCGAGACCGGCAACCTGGCGGAAGGGACGCGGGCCGGGCGGCAGGCGATGCTGGAGCGAGACGGCCGGGTGTGCGCGCGGGGGCGGTTTCCTCTGAAGGATTGGCTGGTGCCGGTGGTGTATCAGCAAGACCCACCAGATTTGAGCTTTGCGCCTGGTGGCAAGCGGGCGGTGATCGAGAAACCGGAGTTGCCGCCGGAAGCGCTTGACAGCGAGAATCCCTACGGTTTCATCGGGCGCGACGCAGCCTTGCTGCAACTGGAACGGGCGCTGCGCCGGCCACCGGCGGCGATTCTGATTCACGGCCTGGCCGGGGTGGGCAAAACCACGCTGGCTCGTGGTCTGGTGGAATGGCTGGCGGCGACCGAGGGCTTGGGCGAGGGCTGTTTCTGGTTCACCTTCAACGATATCCGCAACAGCGAATACGTGTTCAACCGGCTGGTGGAGGCGCTGTTCGGGACCGACGCGATGGCGGCGGATATGGACCGCAAGCAGGCGGCGCTGGTGGAGGTGTTCAAGCAGCGGCGCTTCATTCTGGTCTGGGACAATTTCGAGTCGGCGACGGGCGTTCCCGGCACGCCGCTGTCAGCCCGCTTGCCGGAACCGGATCGGCAGCGGTTGCGGGATTTTCTGGGCGCGTTGCGCGGCGGCGCGAGCAAGGTCGTCATCACCAGCCGCAGCCCGGAAGCGTGGCTGGGTTCCGACCGCTGTTTCCCGCTCGGTCTCGGCGGCTTGCAGGGCGAGGAGCGTTGGGAGTATTGCGCCACGATTCTGCGCGATTTGGGGCTGGAGGCCGATCAGAAGGACGCCGGCTTGAAAAACCTGATGGATGCGCTGGACGGGCATCCGCTGGCGATGCGGGCGCTGTTGCCCCGCTTGCGGGAAGTTGGGGCCGGCGTGCTGGCGGGCCAACTGCAAGGGCGGATTCGCCTGGAATCGCAAAGCGATCCGCTCCAGGCCCGGCTGTTCGCGGCGCTGGAGTTCGTCGAGGAGGCTCTGCCGGCGGAATTGCAGCCGCTGTTGCAGCCGCTGGGCTTGCACGAGCGGTTTGTGGACGCGGATTATCTAGAAGCGATGGCGCAACAGGCCGACCCCCGTTTTAGCCGCGCGGACATCGAACGTTTGCTGGCGATGTTGGCGGTGAGCGGGTTGCTGCGTCCACTGGGCCAGGACATCCACGAAATGCACCCGGCCTTGACCGGCTTTCTGCGCGCCCGGTCGGTCGTGGGATTGGACGATGGCCAGCAGGAGGCTTGGCGGCGGGCGTTCGTGGACGTGATGGGGCGGCTGGCCGATGATCTTGCGCCGAAGGAATTGCACGAGCAGCGCTGGCCCTTTCACTGGCACGGCGTCAACTTTCACACCGCCCTGGCCGAAGCCGAAGCGCTGGGCATGGATGCACACTTTGCCGCCCTGACTCAGGCGCTGGGCTTTTATGCCCAGAACCAGCGGGATTTTGCCAGCGCGGACCAGCGTTATGAGGCGCTGGCGGAACATTACAAGCAACGCAATGATCCAGCAGGCGAAGCCGGTGCCTATCACCAATTGGGGAGGATCGCCCAGGAGCGGCGCGACTTCGCGGCGGCCGAGCGGTGGTATCAAAAGTCGCTGGCGATCGAGGAAAAGCAGGGCAACGAGCACGGCGCGGCGATCACCTATCACGATTTGGGGG
>DAIRDI010000507.1:0-1867 GCA_036796235.1 Candidatus Competibacteraceae bacterium
CCAACGGGGCCGGCAAAACCACGATGATGGACATCATCACCGGCAAGACCAAGCCGGATGCCGGGCGGGTGTTCTTCGGCCAGACCATCGATCTGTTGAAGCTGGACGAACCGGCCATCGCCCGCATCGGTATCGGCCGCAAGTTCCAAAAACCGACCGTCATCGAGCCGCTCACGGTGCTGGAGAATCTGGAACTGGCGATGTCGGGCGCCAAACGGCTGCGCGGGCTGATGACCACCCGGCTGACTGGCGAGGAAAGCGACCGCATTGCCGCCGTGCTGGAACGGGTCGGTCTGCGCGAACAGGCGCGACGGCAGGCCGGGATTCTGGCGCACGGGCAGAAGCAGTGGCTGGAGATCGGCATGCTGCTGATGCAGGAGCCGCGTTTGTTACTGGTGGACGAACCGGTGGCCGGTATGACGCCGGCCGAGATGGAACGCACCGCCGAACTGCTCAAGTCATTGGCCGGCAGTCATTCGGTAGTGGTGGTCGAGCACGACATGGGCTTCGTCCGTTCCATCGCCGATCAGGTCACCGTGCTCCATCAGGGCCGGGTGCTGGCCGAGGGCCGCCTTGAGGAGCTGCAGGCTCATCCCAAGGTGATCGAGGTTTATCTGGGAGGCGAAGATGCTCGCCATTGAAGGTTTGAATCAATTTTACGGTCAGAGCCAGACCCTGTGGGACATCGCTTTGGAGGCGCCGGAGGGCGCGCTGGTCTGTCTGATGGGGCGCAACGGGGTCGGCAAAACCACCCTGCTCAAAGCCATCATGGGGTTGATCCCGATTCGCGCCGGCAAGATCCACTTCGCCGGCGAGGATCTCAGCCAGCTTCCGGCGGAACGGCGCGCTCCGCTGGGCATCGGCTACGTACCGCAGGGCCGGCAGATTTTTCCGCTGCTGACGGTGGAAGAAAACCTGCGCATCGGTCTGCCGATTCGTAAGGACCGGCTGAAACGGGTGCCGGAATTCATTTATGAGATGTTTCCGGTGCTGAAAACCATGCTCAAGCGGCGCGGCGGCGATCTGTCCGGCGGCCAGCAGCAGCAACTCGCCATCGGCCGGGCGCTGGTGCTGCAACCGAAGTTGCTGATTCTCGACGAGCCGACCGAGGGGATTCAGCCCAATATCGTCCACGAGATCGGCGAAGTCATCCGCCGGCTGAATCGGGACCAAGGCATGACCGTGCTGCTGGTCGAACAGAAGCTCGGCTTCGCCCGCCAGACCGCCGACCGATTTTGCATCCTCGACAAGGGCCGGGCGGTGGCGACGGGCGCGATGGCGGAATTAAACGATGGACTGGTGCGGCAGTATCTAACCGTATGAGGCGCCTGACTATCCGGCGCGGGCATTCGGCGCAGGCATTCAAACAAGTAGAGCGGGCAAAAGCGTAACCCACCAACCATCGGCGGCCTATACTTCAGAGACTCCTCTGTTTTCTGGAACCCCGCCATGCGCCCCACCACCCGCGACCTGCTGACCCGTGAAGTCATCGACTGGCATCAGCAGGGCCTGATCGACCGACCGCTGCTGGAAACACTGCTGCCGCGCTACGAAACGCACGGTCGGTTTCTGGCGGCGCTGCTGAAATGGCTCGGTCTGTTCGCCATTTTTCAACTCGGGCTGGCGGTGCTGGCCTTCATCGCCCTGATGACGGAATCAGCCGGGGTAGCGGCGGTCTTGTTGGGCGGGGTCGGCGCAGGGCTGTGGATCTTCGGGGTCCGGATGACCACCGACCCGCGACAAGCGCATCCCTTCACCGGCGCGGTGCTGGTCACCGCCAGCCTGGCGGCGGCGTTCGGAACCTTCGTGCTGCTGCATCTCGCCTTGGGCGGCTCCGCCGAGGGCCGGGTTATTCCCACGCTCCTGC
>DAIRDI010000508.1:0-1867 GCA_036796235.1 Candidatus Competibacteraceae bacterium
GGGACGGTTGCGTCTGGTCTACCAGCCGATCGTCAGCTTTGAATCCGCCGAGGAAGCACGCTACAAGGCGTACCTGCAAGTCGTGGACGAGAACGACAAGATCCATCCGATGGATAAGCTGGGGGTCGTGGCGGTGCGGTATGGCCTGATGGGCGCCCTGGATCGCTGGACGATCATTCGGGGGCTGGCGACCATCATCGAAACCCATCAGAGCGCCGCCCGGCTGCCGATACTGTTTGTCCGCGTTTCCCGCAATTCGCTAGCGGACAACGAGTTCTATGCGTGGTTGAGCAAGCGCTTCAAGGATAGCCGGCTGGCGGGCCACCACCTGGTGCTGGAAATCAAGGAAGACAACGCCGACGAGTGTTTCGAGGAAACTCGGCAATTGCGCGCCTGCCTGCGGGAGTTGGGCTGCGGGATGGCTTTGTCGCACTTCGGTGGAAAATCGCATTCCGATCGCCTGCTCAAGGAGTTGTCCCCCGATTACATCAAGCTGGATGGCAGCCTGATCGAGCGGCTGGCCAAAGCCAAGGACGAAAGCAGCCGACGGTCGATGGCGGCGCTGACCCGAAAGGCGCAAGATCTGAAAATTCGAGTCGTGGCCGCCGGGGTCTCCACCGCGCCGCAGATGGCGAGCATCTGGCAGTTCGGCGTGACCTTGGTCCAGGGCAACATGGTGGCGGAATCCGGCCCGAAAATGGATTTCGATTTCAAGCAGTACGCAAGTTGACGAGTCCTCACGCCATCCCATTTAAGGTTCGGGGCGGCGGGTGAGAAACATGGCGTCGCCGTAGCTGAAGAAGCGGTAGCGCCGTTCGACGGCATGACGGTAGGCATGCAGAATCTCGGCTTGGCCGGCGAAGGCCGCCACCAGCATCAGCAGGGTGGACTCCGGCAGATGGAAGTTGGTGATCAGCGCGTCCACGGCTTGGAAGCGGTAGCCGGGATGGATAAAGATCCGAGTCTCGCCCCGCCAAGGCTGAATATCGCCGCCGCGGGCGGCGGTCTCCAGCGCCCGCGTCACCGTGGTCCCGACCGCGATGATCCGACCGCCGCGGGCGCGGGCGGCGCGAATCCGCGCGCAAGCGTCCTCGCTCACTTCAAGCCGCTCCGCATGCATGACGTGCTCGGCGATGCGCTCGACCCGCAACGGTTGAAACGTGCCGGCGCCGACGTGCAGAGTGATGAAAGCCTGCTCCACGCCCATCCCCGCCAATCGGTCGAGCAACGCCTGTGTGAAGTGCAAGCCGGCGGTGGGCGCGGCCACCGCGCCGGGGTGGCGGGCATAAACGGTTTGGTAACGCGCGGCGTCTTCCGCGATCGGCTCACGGGTGATGTAGGGCGGCAAGGGCAGTTGGCCGTGTTGCTCCAACAGCGCCAGCAGCGGCTCGCCGACCTCGACCTGGATTTCGAACAGATCGTCGTGACGGCCGAGCACGACGGCGGTGAAGCCGGCGTCGAAGAACAGTAACCCGCCGGGTTGGGGTGATTTGCTCGCCCGCAGATGGATCAACGCCCGGCGTTCGTCCAGCAAGCGTTCCACGAGTATCTCGATCCGTCCGCCGCTGGCCTTGCGCCCGAACAGCCGGGCCGGGATCACCCGGGTATCGTTGAAGACCAGCAGATCGCCGGGATGCAGCAATTCGGGCAGTTCGCGAAACCACCGGTCGCCGAGCGCGCCGGTGGCGCCGTCCAGCGTCAAGAGCCGGCTGTCGCCCCGCCGAACTGGGGGATGCTGAGCGATTAGTTCCGCCGGCAGGTCGAAATGAAAATCCTGGCGCCGCAGCGCCCGGGTCGCCGTTGGGTCTGGCGCGTTCGCCGCCGGCGGATCGTTGTGGAATCCTGGTCGGCTCGAGTACTCTGTTTC
>DAIRDI010000509.1:0-1866 GCA_036796235.1 Candidatus Competibacteraceae bacterium
CCACCGCGTCGAGATGGACGTTGGCGATGCCGGGCTGCTCGTCCGGCAGACGGGTTAGTTCGAAATAATGGGTGGCGAACAGGGTGAAGGCGCGGACCTTTTCCGCCAGATGCGCCGCGCAGGCCCAGGCCAGCGCCAAGCCGTCGAAGGTACTGGTGCCGCGGCCGATCTCATCGATCAACACCAGGCTATGCGGCGTGGCGTTGTGCAGGATGTTCGCCGCCTCGCTCATCTCCACCATGAAGGTCGAACGCCCGGACGCCAGATCGTCGGAGGCGCCGATGCGGGTAAAGATGCGGTCGATCGGACCGATCACGGCCCGTTCGGCGGGGACGAAACTGCCCAGATGCGCGAGCAACACGATCAGCGCGGTCTGACGCATGAACGTGCTTTTGCCGCCGAGATTCGGCCCGGTCACGATCAGCATCCGCCGGCGTTCGGGTTCGAGGCGTAAGTCGTTGGGCACGAACGGCTCGTCCAACACCTGCTCGACCACCGGATGCCGGCCCTCCTGAATCTCAATTCCGGACTCCTCGACCAACTCCGGGGGATTCCAGCGCAGGGCGGCGGCCCGTTCGGCCAGATTGGCCAGCACGTCCAGTTCCGCCAGGGCGGCGGCGCTGGCCTGGAGCGCGGTCAGTCGGGCGATCAACTGTTCCAACAGGGCGTCGTACAGAATTCGTTCCCGCGCCAGCGCCCGTTCCTGAGCGCGCAAGACCTGGTGCTCGAAGTCCTGTAATTCGGGAATGATGTACCGTTCCGCGCCCTTGAGCGTCTGGCGGCGCACGTAGTCGGCCGGCGCCGCCCGGGACTGGGCGCGGCTGATTTCGATGTAATAGCCATGCACCCGGTTGAAGCCGACCTTGAGGTTGCTGATGCCGGTGCGCTGGCGTTCCCGCGCTTCCAAGTCCACCAGATATTGATCGGCGTGCTCGCTCCGGTCGCGCAGTTCGTCGAGTTCGGCATCATAGCCGGCGGCGATGACCCCGCCGTCGCGCAGGGTTTGCGGCGGGTTGACGATGATCGCCCGGTTCAACAGCTCGCAGATGGCGGGATGCGTTCCGGCGCGGCGGGCGAGGTCTTGCAACAGCATCGCGTCCAGCCGACCGAGAAACTGCTGGACATCGGGTAGCCGGGCGAGCGCGTCGGCCAGAGCGATCAGGTCGCGCGGCCGGGCCGATTTCAGCGCCACCCGCGCCAGAATCCGTTCCACGTCGCCGGTCCCGCGCAACAAACCGCGCAGATACTCGTAACCCCCGTTTCCCAACAGTTGCCGCAGACTGTCCTGACGCTGCCCCAGCGTCGCGCGGTCGCGGAGCGGGCGATGCGTCCAGCGGCGCAGCAACCGCCCGCCCATCGGCGTCACGCAGCGGTCGAGAATGCCGAGCAGGGTGTGTTCGTGGCGGCCGCTCAGGCTATGCTCCAACTCCAGATTGCGGCGGCTGGCCGCATCCAGGATGACGCTGTCTTCATGCCGCTCGACCCGCAAGCCGGTCAGATGCGGCAGGGCGCTACGCTGGGTGTCCTTGACGTATTGCAGCAAACAGCCGGCGGCTCCCACCGCGACCGGCTGATCGACGCACCCGAAGCCGTCCAGGTTGCGCACCCCAAACTGGGCGCACAAGGCGCGCGTGGCGCTGTCCAGATCGAAATGCCACGGCGCCTGCCGGCGCAAACCGGGATGCTGGCGCCAGGATTCCGGCAGGACAAAGGCATCGCTGACGAGCAACTCCGCTGGATTCAGCCGTTCCAGTTCATTGAGCAGCGCCGTTTCGCCGCGTACTTCCACGATGACGAAGCGACCGCCGCTCAGGTCCAGACTGGCGAGACCATAGGTGTGCTTGACCTGATGCAGGGCGACCAGCA
>DAIRDI010000510.1:0-1861 GCA_036796235.1 Candidatus Competibacteraceae bacterium
GGGCGGTCGATGGCCAGAAATTCGTAGTACTGATATTCGCTCATGGTGATAGTCCGTCGTTGCAATGGTGGGTAATGCGGCAAATCTCGACCTTGGCCATTTCAGGCGGTGGGCGCCCCCGCCGACCCGGATTCAGGAAACCCCGCGGCGGCCAGCAGGTACAGGGCGACCGCGACCCCGACGACCGCGATGAAACCGAAGTGAATCGCCAGCACCGTGGCCAGAACCGCGCCCACCACCGAGGCGAAACCGTTCAGCGCCCAGGCCCAGGGGATCAACGTCGGAGCGCGGGCCGCGAGCCGGGCCAGGCCCAGCGGAAACAGCATGCCCATGGCCCAGGCCAGCGGCGCGATCAGCAGCACCGACAGCCCGATCTTGATGCCCTCCGCCAGACCCATCCACTGCCGGAACAGCGGCGGCAGCGCCAGCGCGTAGGACAGCGCCAGCCCGGCGATGACCAGCGCCGCCCAGCCCACGGCCCGCCGAGCCGTCCCCGCTGAGGCGAAGCGGTTGGACCAGCGGCTCCCCAGCCCGGCGAACAGCAGGAAGGCGGTGAGCACCACGGCGATGGCGTACACGGGATGACTGAGGAACAGGATGAATTTCTGGATGAACACGATTTCCACGAACATGAAGGCCAGGCCCAGCGCCGTGAAATAGAGCGCCACCCGCCCGACCCCGCGCCCGGCGGTCGGTTCCCGACGCCGGAACAGCCACAGCGGCAGGAGCGTCAGGGCGAAGCTGGCGACCAGCGCCTGGACCAGCGTGGCGATCACCACCGGGTAACCCCAGTCCAGCAGCGCCAGCCCGCCCCGGTCCTTCAGGGTCAGCACTTCCGGCAGCGTCTCCCAGCGGAAAAAGTGGAAGAAATACGGGCGATCGTCGGTCGCCGGGCGGATGGCGAATTTGTAGCGGTCCACGAACGCCGCCCGTTCCGGGGAAAGCAGCGCCGCCGCGCCTTCGTAAAAATGCGCCCGGTCGAGACGGTTATACCGATTCGCGGCGTCGGGCGACATCCCAGGATGCCAGACCAAATCGAAGGCGCGGGCGGCGACAAACGTCTGAAGGGCCACGATCTCTGCGGCAGTGAAGGGCTCGTTCTTCACCAGCAGGGTCGCGGTGTTCCAGCCCCGGATCATGACCAGCCGCGTGCCCGGATCGTCGGCGCCGTTGGCTTCCAGAGCCGCGATCGCCGTGCCGAACAATTTGAGGGCGTCCCGGGGTGGCAAGGTCACCCAGCGGGTGATCGCCAGCATCCCGCCGGGGTTCAGGCGATTCAGATAGGCTTGCAAGGCTTCCACGGTGTAGAGATAGCTTTCCGCCAGCCCGTGCAGCCCGGCGGCGGCGGTGGCGAAGGCGTCCAGCAGGGCGACCTGGATCAGATCGAAGCGTTGGTCGGTGGCCTCGACGAAGCCGCGCGCCTCACCGAGATGGCCGCGCACCCCCGGCAGACTGTAGGGACGGCCGGAGAACGCGCCGAACCGCTCCTGCACCAGTTCCACCACCTGGGGATTCAACTCCACCGCATCCACGCCGCGCGCGCCGAGCGCCAGCGCTTGCAGGATGTCGGCCCCGCCGCCCGCCCCCAGGATCAGGGTCGCCGGTCGTTCCAGCAGGTGATAGGGCAGCGCCGAGGTCAGGAAATCCAGATAGGCCAGCGGTTCCCAGCGGCCGTCGAATTGGTTGATTGCGCTCAAGCCGTCGCCATCGGTGAACAGCGCCAGTTGCGGCGGCGGTTCGTTAGTGGCTAGCAGACTCAGGCCCGGCGCGTGCCGGAAAGGGATCTCCCGGTTCTCAACCACGGTCACCACGCCGAGCGGGCTGGAGGTTTCGGCCACGACGCGGGCGCCCATGACGTTCA
>DAIRDI010000511.1:0-1849 GCA_036796235.1 Candidatus Competibacteraceae bacterium
TGGCGCCGGCGCAACTGTTGGCGGAAGCCGACAAGCTGGCGGCGGGCACGCCAATCCGCCTGCATGTCGATGGTCTGGATGAAGTGGGCCGACCGCGCAACTTTGTCGCCATCCTCACCATGGGCGAGGGCGCGACCGGCCAGGACCGCCTGATCGACGCCGGTCTCGAACTGATGGAGAGCGACGGCAAGCTGATCGTCGACAACGTGCGTTTCAACAGCGCCGCCGCCGCCGCGGGGCTGGAATTCGATCAAACCGTGGAGGGGGTGCTGGCGCCCTTGGCGCAGCCCAGAAAGGAATGGCTGTGGATTCCCGCCTTCCTGGTTTTGGGGGGGCTGATCAAGTTGCAACAACGTCGCGCCCGCGCCGCCGCGCCGGTTGCCGCGTAGCGGAGGTAGCTGATGTATAAAGATATTCTGTTTCCGATCGACTTAAATCACGACAGTTCCTGGGTCGATGTTCTGCCGTCGGTCGTTGAATACTGCCGGGCGTTTCAAGCCCGTCTGCATGTGGTCACGGTGGTTCCCGATTTCGGGATGCCCCTGGTCGGCGGCTACTTTCCCAAGAACTTCGGCAACAAGATGCTCAAGGAAACCAGCCAACGCCTGCACGAACTCGTCAAGCAGCATGTACCTTCCGACGTGCCCGTGCAGCACATCGTCGCCGAGGGCGTCGTATACAAGGAGATCATCCGGGTGGCCAAGGAGATCGGCGCGGACCTTATCATCATGGCTTCGCATCGCCCGGAACTGGGCGATTTTCTGGTCGGCCCCAACGCGGAACGGGTGGCGCGTCATTTCGAGAAGTCGGTGTTGCTGGTCAGGAATTAGCCGCGGGAAAGAACCCGTGGTCCGGGGCGAGCGGCAGCCGATCCACCATCGAGCGCCGTCGTGATCCGTTGGACGTTGCTATGGCTGGCGCAAGACGCACCGAGCAGGATGTGGATTATGGCTGAAGCGATGGGGAGTGCGTAGCGCGATGGCCTGCCTGTTCGGCTATTGCGGGCCGCCGACGGACGGTCTGCTGGCGCGCATGGCGGGGTTGCTGGCGCACCGCTGTCCCTCGGGCTGGGAGCGCGCGCGCGGCACGACCGCGGCCGGCGACACCGTGGAAATCGGCCACGGTCTCGCCACCTGGAACCGGGAATCTCAACTCGCCCGGCGGGGTTCCGAATTGCTCGGCTACGGCGGCGTGCTGTTCGAGATCGACGCACTGGCGGCAGGCGATGCGCCGACCCGCACCATCGCCGCACGCTTGCTGGCGGAACTGCATCCGGACCCGGAAGCCCGTATCGCCCGCCTGACCGGCGCTTTCGTGCTGGCGGCGAATCAGGGCGATACGTTTTATCTCGCGCGCGATCCCGCAGGCGTTAAAGTCCTGTACTGGACCGTGCATCAGGGCCGGCTGCTGTTCGCCAGCGAGATCAAGGCCCTGTTCGCCGATCCAACCCTGCCGCGCCGGATGCGGGCCGGGGCGCTGCCGGAATACCTGAGCTTCAGTTTTATTCCCGGCGCCAACACCCTGTTCGCCGGCATTGAGGAATTGCCGCCGGGCTCCATTCTGGCATTCCGCCGCGGACAGGCGCGGGTGCGCCGGCATTTCCGCGTTGAGGAATTGGAGACGGACGCTTCCCGCCCAGCCGAAGACTATCCCTTCCTGGTGCGTGCGGCCCTGGAACAGTCGGTGGCCGAGTGCCTCACGGTTTGTTCCGGGAAACCGCCCGCGGTGTTCCTCTCGGGCGGCATCGATTCCAGCGCGGTGCTGGCGGTGGCCGGCCAGCAGTTGCCCGGAACCCGCATCCCGACCTTCTCGGTGCATTTCGGCGCGGAATACGCCCGGGAAAATGAGT
>DAIRDI010000512.1:0-1838 GCA_036796235.1 Candidatus Competibacteraceae bacterium
AGGACGATAGTCAGCGCCAGCGCCCCTTCGGGGGTGGCCTCCCAGTCGGTCAACCTACCGGCGGCGGCGGCCCGATAGGTCTCCAAAAACCGCGCCCGCAACTGCTCGTCGAAGTCCGGCGTGGCGGCGAACCACAACGGCTGGACGGCCGGCGCAAACCAGAATGCCATCACGTCAGCGGCGCGGTGGGCGAAGATTATCGTGGGTGTCATCTCGGCTCCTCCTGAAGCGTTTGGGCGTACTCTATCGGCCCGCCGTTAGTCGTTACAGCGGCCCCTGGCGGTATGGTCGCGCCCGTTGCCGGGCCTGCTGCAATTCCGCGTCGCTCAATTCGGCCTGGAGACCGGGCTGCCGATCCAGCGCCTCCCGTTCGCTCTGCTCGGCGGCCAGCAGCAGCCAGGCGTAGGCCTCGATCCGGTCCTCGAACACGCCGGCGCCGGCCAGGTGGAGCATCGCCGGGCGGGTTTGGGCCGGGCTGAAGCCTTGGCGCGGACGGGCGCCGCGGAGCGGCGGCCCAAGCGATGAAAGCGTGCATGGCGTGGAACTCCCAGTACGGTGTGGAGGAACCCTGCGGGCCGAGAATGCCTCAGCCGCTCCGCGCGTGTACGGCCACGACGGTGGTCATGCTGTGCTGGGCGCAGGCGTGCTGGGGTTATTGGGGCGAGCAATACGGGCGTTTCGGCGGCGATTTCTCGGGCGAAGGGCGCGCCATCGGCGGCCGCGAATCCCAGCGCGAACAACGCCGCGGCGTCGCCGCCGGCGGCCGCGCGAGGTCCCATGGCTGCCTGGAGTTCCGCGGCGTCTTGCAAGCGTTGCGGGTCAATCGCGGTCATGCGGGCCATCTCCAAAGGCGTTGGGGGTGGGCTGGGCGACTCATAAACCGCTCAGTCCTTGAGTTTGGCGCTGACCAGACCGGAGTAATACAAATGGCTCACGCCGTCGATCTCCCCGGCGCGGACGGTCTCCTGCTTGCCGCGTCCCAGTCCGGCGATGACCGCCTCTCGATCGGAGAGGGGCTGCAAGGTCGCGTCGCGCTCGCCATCGAATTCGAGATATAAAAACCCCCGGTCGTCTTGCCGCAAGGCGATGCGCTCGACGGTTTTCCGCAGGGCGTCGGGCACGGCGTAATGGCCCAGACGCGCCCGCCAGGCCGGCGGAATCGGCACGGGGTGGATTTTAATTCCGACCAATCGGCGGGCGCCCTGGTCGTTCACCCCGAGCAATAATTCCTCGGAATCCATCCGCACGTAGCGAAAGCGGTGGGTTTGCCATTCCTGGGGGCCGGCGGGGATCAAGCCCCACAGCTTGTACTCGATGCGGAACTCGTCCTCGCCGATCGGTACGAGCGCCACCCGATCCGACCCCGACTGGCCCCACAAGCGTTGCCCTTCCACGCCGACTTCGACAAAACCGAAAACGGTTTCGTAGGCGCCGGTGTACGGTTGCAGTTGTTGCGCGCTCAAGGTGACGGTAGGCAGGTCGCGCACCGTGCGCTCGGGCGGGGGGGGGTGATGCCGGTTTTGGCCTGCAAGAGCGCCTGCAAGGCGGCTTTGGCGACTTCCATGACGGCGGGCAGCGCGCCGGCCGAATTAGCCAGCACCACCACGCCCAGTTGCTGCTGGGGCAACACCGCCAATTGTGCGTTGAAATAGCCGTCCGATCCGTTGTGCCACAGCAGGGGACCCGCCGGTTCGGGCCAGCTACTGTCGATGACCCAGGCGAGGCCCATGGCGAGGTCAATTTCGTAATGAACGGGTTCGGTGAAGAAGGGCATGGGTCTCAATTCCGGGTCGTTCGATCCGCGGCGGCGGTCAGGGTCCGGGTCAGGCACACCGCGC
>DAIRDI010000513.1:0-1833 GCA_036796235.1 Candidatus Competibacteraceae bacterium
TCATGGCGCACGTAGATCGGTGCGCCGAACAGTTCCAGCGCCCGCTCGACGATCCCGATGGCCCGGTCCACCCCCGCGCAGAAGCCGCGGGGATTGGCCAGATGAATGTGCGTGTTCACGAGCGTTTCTCCCGATCCGAGGGTTGCCGTCGTTCGCCCAACAGGCTGTCCAGCACCAACAACGCCGCACCGATGGTGATGGCGGAATCGGCGATATTAAAGGCCGGCCAGTACCAGCGGTCGTAATAAAGTTGAATGAAATCGATGACCTGTCCGAGCCAGGCCCGGTCGATCAGATTACCGATGGCGCCGCCCAGAATCAGCGCCAAGGCCAGCGCCAAGCGTTTTTCCTCCGGTCGGAGCCGCGTCAGCCAGATGATCAGGGCGATGCTGACCAGCGATCCCAGAACCAGAAAGAACCAGCGTTGCCAGCCGCCGGCTCCGGCCAAGAAGCTGAACGCTGCGCCGGGATTATAGGTCAGCATCCAATTGAACGACGGCAACACCGGCACCGGCTGATGCATCACCAATAGCCGTTCGGCGAGGAATTTGGTGAGCTGATCGAGCGCGATGATCGACCCGCTCACCCCCCAACACCAGCGCGGGGCCGCCATCAGGCGAACCACCGTTCTTCGCCCGCCCCGAAGACATTTTCCACGCAGCGCCCGCACAGTTCCGGGTGCTCGGCGTGGTGGCCCACGTCCGCGCGGTGATGCCAGCAGCGCGCGCATTTGGGATGTGCGCTGGGGGCGACCCGCACGGCCAGCGTCTGACCGTCGACCAGACTCTCCACCGCGTCCGTCGGGCGCGCCGCCAAGGGCTGCACCCGCGCATAGGAGGTGATCAGGAAGAAGCGCAGTTCGTCGCCGATCCGTCCCAAATCCGCCGCCAGTTCACCATCGCAGTACACGTCCACTTCCGCGTCCAGCCCGGAACCGATCCCGCCCGCGACCCGCAGCTTTTCCAGTTCCTTACCGATCGCTTCGCGCACCGCAATCAGCCGTTCCCAGTAGGCGGCATCGAGCGACTCGTCGGCGCCAACCGCGAACAATCCATCATACCAAGTGGTTAGGAACACCGACGGACCATGTTCGCCCGGCAGATATCGCCAGAGTTCCTCGGCGGTGAAGCTGAGGATCGGCGCCAGCCAGCGGGTCATCGCTTCCAGAATATGATACATGGCGGTCTGCGCCGAACGCCGGGCGACGCTGTCGCGACCGGTGGTGTACTGGCGGTCCTTGATGATGTCCAGATACAGGCTGCCGAGATCCACCGAACAGAAGTTGTGAATTTTCTGGTAGATCGGGTGGAATGCGTACTGGTCGTAGGCTTCCAGAATCTCGTCCTGCAAACGTCGGGCGCGATCCACGATCCAGCGGTCCAGGGCCAGCATCCGCTCCGGTGGCACGCAATGACTCGCTGGATCGAAGCCGTTGAGGTTGGCCAACAAAAAACGAGCGGTGTTGCGCATTCGCCGGTAGGAATCGGCCATGCGTTTGAGAATCTCGTCGGAGACGTTCATTTCGCCGCGATAGTCGGTCGCCGCCACCCACAAGCGCAGCACGTCGGCGCCCAGCGCATTCACTACCTTTTGCGGAGCGATCACGTTACCCAGGGACTTGGACATCTTGCGGCCCTGGGCGTCCACGGTGAAGCCGTGAGTCAACAGGCCCTTGTAGGGTGCGACCCCGCGCATCGCCACCGAGGCCAGCAGCGAGGACTGGAACCAGCCGCGATGCTGGTCGGAGCCTTCCAGGTACAGATCGGCGGGGAAATACAGTTCCGGGCGGCGTTCCAGCACCGAGGCGTGGGTGGTGCCGGAATCGAACCACAC
>DAIRDI010000514.1:0-1829 GCA_036796235.1 Candidatus Competibacteraceae bacterium
CTGCAAGAAACTTTCGTTCGTCGCTGGTATGCCGCCGCCGACCCGCCGCGCGCCGAGGAAAAGGCCAGCGGCCTGATCGCCCACCTCGGCAGACGCTCCGATCTCGCCGAGCTGCGCGCCAATCCGATGCTGCTCACCGCGCTGTGCGTCAAATACGACGAGGGCCAGCGCCTGCCGCAGGACTTCTATCGGCTCTACGACAGCGTGGTCAATCAGGTGCTGCACAAGCGCTACCTCACCGAGAACGAACGCGACCGGGCGCGGCTGCGTCTGTCCGCCGTGGCGCTCGGCATGCACCAGGGCAATACCATGAAACCGAGAACCACCCCGGCGCCGGAAGTCGGGATTGATGAGGTGGATCGCATCCTGGCGGAACTGGCGCAGACCGACTGGACCACCGAAGGCGGAGGCGCCGACGCGGCCAGTCGCCGGGAAGACCTGTTGTCCAACTCCGGGCTGCTGTTGCCGCGCGCCGGACGTCGCGCCGGCTTCTATCACCTGACCTTTCAGGAGTTTCTAGCCGCCGTGCGCCTGCGGCGAGTCGGCGCCAGCGCGCCAGACCTGCTGAAACGGTATGCTGCGATCCCGGAGTGGCGCCACACGCTCACCTTCCTGTTCTGCGCGATTGCGGATCAGGATTCGCCCGAGAACGCTGTGGCGGGCTACGACCCCCTGCTGCAACAACTGGAGCCCGAGCGCCTGGTCGCCGACCCGAACCCGGCCTTGCTCCTCGCCGACTGTCTGGAAGTGGCTCATGCCCGAGGGTGGAACCTGATGCGCTTCGCCGACCCGTTGCGCGGGGCCTGCAAGCACGCGCTGGAGCATCTCAAACCACCCGAGCGGGATTACCTATGGCACACGCTGGGGCGGCTGGGCTTCGATGATCGGCCCGGCGTCGGGCTCCGTCCGGACGGATTGCCGGACTTTCTCTGGGTGCGGGTTCCAGGCACGCAAACCGTTCGCGCCAGCGGCCAGTTTCCCGGATTTACCGGATTGCGCCTGGGCAATGGCGCGAAGCCGGATCCCGAAGCTGGTAACGATGAGAACTGGCCCGCCGATGCCGCGCCGCTGGACATCGCCGATGTTGAACTGGCGGTTTATCCGGTGACGGTGGCGCAATTCAAGCCGTTCGTGGAGCAGGGGGGTTATCGGAAGGAACGCTTTTGGAGCAAGGACGGCTGGAAGTGGCGGGTTGGAGGGAACCGATCCGAACCGTGGTGGTGGAATGATCCGGTCTGGACCCAGCCGAACCAGCCGGTGATCGGCGTTTCCTGGTATGAAGCGGAAGCCTATTGCCACTGGCTCGACGAGCGGATGCAGGAGCCGCCCGGAACCCTCCGCTTGCCGACGGAAGCCGAATGGGAATGGGCGGCGCGCGGGCCGGAAGGGCGGCGCTATCCCTGGGGAGACGAGTGGGAAGCCTGGCGCTGTAACGGTGAGGAATCCGCTCTCGGCCGCACCAGCGCGGTGGGCTGTTTTCCGGGTGGCGCGGCGGACTGGTGGCGGGTTATGACGGGCGGCGATGGCCCAGTACAGGACTTGGCGGGCAATGTCTGGGAATGGATGGCGTCGGCGCATACTGAAAATTACTCCCGGTCAAGTGAGTCGGCTATGAACGCCAATTCTGGCGACGATCCCCGGGTGTTGCGGGGCGGCTCGTGGACCTTCGAACCGGGGAGGTTGCGGTCGGCCGCGCGCTACAGGGGCGTCCCGCGCCTCAGGCTCACCTACGACTTCGGGTTCCGTCTGGCCAGGAGCTTAACCCTTTGATCTTTAATCTTTTACCCTTTTTGCCCTTGCCCGAGGAGGTTCCCCACATGTCTATCCCG
>DAIRDI010000515.1:0-1821 GCA_036796235.1 Candidatus Competibacteraceae bacterium
TCGTCGCCGCCAGCTACCGCGCGGCCCTGACGCGACTGGCGCCCCAGGTCGCGACCGACCCGGGGTATGGGCTGCCGCTCGCCGCGCCTTGGCGGGAGTTGTACGAGGATGAAGCCCGTTGGCGGCCGCGCCCGGCGCGGCTGGATCTGGCCGAGGACCCGGTGTATCCGCCGCCGCCGGACACCACCGAGGCGGCCGCGCCGCCCGATCCGCACGCCTGGGCCGTCGGCCAGGAACTGCACGCGCTGCTGCACGACGCGCAGGTCATGACCCTGGCGGGCATTGCCGTGGCGGACGTGCGAGGTACGGTGGTGGCGACCACTGGACCCAGTCTGGGCCGTTCCCTGACGGCGTTCCAGGAAGTGCGGCGGGCCTTGACCGGCGAGCCGGTGAGTCTGTTGCGCCAGCGCATTCCCGATTCGCCGACGCCGGCGATTGATTCCATCAGTCGCGGCACGCCCCTGCGGGTGTTCGTCGCCGCGCCGATCCTCCAGGACCAGCGGATCGTGGCGGCGGTCCTGCTGTGGCGCACGCCGATCGCCCTCTCCAAGGTGCTCCATGGCAAACGCCACCACTTGCTTCTGGCGGCGGCGTTACTGCTGGGCACCGTGATCTTGATGTCGGTGCTCGCCTCGTTCACGGTGGCGCGACCGCTGCGGGCGTTGGTACGGCAGGCGCAACGCGCCACCGCCGGGGAAAAAGGCGCGGTGACGCCGCTGGCCCGGCCGATCACGCGGGAAGTCGCCGAGCTGTCGCACGCGGTGGCGGCGATGGCGCGGCATCTGGAACAGCGCGCCGACTATATCCGCACCTTCGCCGCTCAGGTCTCCCATGAATTCAAGACCCCGCTGGCGGCTATCCGGGGCGCGGTGGAGTTGTTGCAGGATCATGGCGACACGATGACCCCCGCCGAACGCGCGCGGTTTCTGAGTCTTCTCGACCAGGACGCGGCGCGCCTGGACCATCTGGTGCGACGATTGCTGGAGCTGGCCCGCGCCGACGTGATGCAGGCTTCGGCCAGCGACCGGGCCGAGGTCGATACCGTGGTGCGCCGTCTGGTTACCCGTTACCAGGACGCGGGGTTAAAAGTCGCTGCGGTCGAACCGTTGCCGTCCGCGAGCGTGGCCATGGCCGAGGACGTGTTGGAATCGATCCTGAGCAATCTGCTGGATAACGCCCGGCAACACGGCGGCGATAGCGTGATTGTGACCGTGACCTGTCCGGCGCCCGCCGCTCTGTCGATCGAGATTAGCGACAACGGTCCCGGCATCTCGGCGGCCAATGCGGCGCGAGTGTTCGAGCCATTTTTCACCACCGCCCGGACGCAGGGCGGCACGGGTCTGGGCTTGACGGTGGTCAAGTCGCTGCTGACCGCTCACCGGGGCGATATCCGGTTGGTGGAAACGTCGGTGGGAACCCGGCTGCGGATTCACTTACCCCTCGGGATCGCCGCCCGGTCGCTCTGAGCATCGGTTCCCAGGGATCGGCCTGCTTTAAAATTCCTGCGCGAAGGACATTTTGCTTTTCAAGGAAAGACTCTTATCCAGTCTCTGAAAGCGCTTGCGCCGATGACTTTGCAAGCTTTTAGCCGGGGGGCTGCATCCAGAGCCGGATCGGTTGCGTAAGCATCGACAAGCCCGCTCGCAACGCGGAATCCTGAATCCCCTATCCCTAATCGCGCCGCCCCGGCCCCTGGTTGGCGACGGTCTTCGGCGGGTTGCTAATGGGTTACGGGGCGCGTATTGCCTTCGGCTGCAACATCGGCGCGTTCTTGGCCGGAGTGGCGTCCTCCAGCCTGCACGGCTGGCTGTGGATCGCCAG
>DAIRDI010000516.1:0-1820 GCA_036796235.1 Candidatus Competibacteraceae bacterium
GCAACCCGCGCGTTCCTGACAGCGATCGCAACGCCATCGCTTTCGGCGCCACCTACCGCCCCAGCCCGCGCCTGGCGGTGGATTTCGGCTATATGTACCTGATGTTCGAGGATTCCAGCACGAACCACACCATCGACCTGTTGCCGTCAGTTCCCGGACTGGTGACCGACACGCTGCGGGTCGATTATGAAAGTACCGGCCATTTGATCGGCGTGCAGGCGAGCTATCGGTTTTAAGCCGCTCGTAACCCGCTGATTAGCCAAATCGAGAAAGCCGGGGCAGGGTCCCCGGCTTTATTTTTGGCCCCATCGTTCGCTCTCCTTTCCCTTGATGGGAGAGAGGGATTACAGTGAGGGAGCGTTCCCACAGTCTGACGAGAGGACCTTCACGCATGAATAACGCAGCATCCATCCGCCGGGTGGCGGTTCTGGGCGCGGGTGTGATGGGCGCGCAGATCGCCGCCCATCTGGCCAACGCCGACGTGCCGGTGGTGTTGTTCGACCTGCCGGCTAAAGAGGGCGATCCGAACGGGATCGCGACCAAGGCCATCGCCAATCTGGCCAAGCTGAACCCGGCGCCGCTGGCGGTCAAGGAGCGGGCCGATTTGATCCGGCCCGCCAACTACGACCAGCATCTGGAGGAACTCCGCGACTGCGATCTGCTGATCGAGGCCATCGCCGAGCGCCCGGACTGGAAGGCCGACCTCTATCAGCGCGTCACGCCCTGGCTGAACGAACGGGCCATTCTGGCCACCAACACTTCCGGCCTGCGCTTGAATCTGCTGGCCGAAGCGGTCCCGGACCATCTGCGCGCGCGCTTCTGCGGCATCCACTTCTTCAATCCACCGCGTTACATGGCGCTGGTGGAGCTGATTCCCTGCCAGACCACCGATCCGGCGATTCTCGATCGACTGGAGACCTTTCTGGTCAGCACCCTGGGCAAGAGCGTGGTCCGCGCCAAGGATACCCCGAACTTCATCGCCAACCGCATCGGGGTATTTTCCATGGCGGCGACGATTCATCACACCCAGGCGTTTGGCTTGAGTCTGGACCGGGTGGACGCCCTGACCGGTCCGGCCATCGGCCGGCCCAAGAGCGCCACCTACCGCACCGCCGATCTGGTCGGTTTGGATACCATGGGGCATGTGTTCGAGGGTTCGGAACAGGCGCTGGGCGATGATCCGTGGCGACGGTATTACACCGCGCCCTCTTGGTTGAATGCGTTGATCGGCAAGGGCGCGCTGGGCCAGAAGAGCGGCGCCGGCATCTACGCCAACAAGGGCAAGCAGGTGCTGGATACGGTGACCGGTGAATATCGAGACGCCGGCGCCAAGCCCGATGCGGTGGTGCAGGCCCTGCTCGAGATCAAAAATCCCACCGAACAATTCGCCGCCCTGCGCGCCAGCGACCATCCGCAGGCCCGGTTCCTGTGGGCGATCCAGCGCGACGTGTTCCATTACGCGGCCGTCCTGCTGGCGGACATCGCCGACAACGCCCGCGACGTGGATTTCGCCATCCGTGGGGGCTTTGGTTGGAGCCGGGGACCGTTCGAAATCTGGCAAGCGGCGGGCTGGAAGCAGGTCGCCGCCTGGATCGAGGAAGACATCGTCGCCGGCCGGGCCATGACCGCGACGCCGTTGCCGGCCTGGGTCGGTCAGGTGGAGGGCGTCCATACGCCTCAAGGCTCCTACTCGGCGGCCGAGAATGCGTTCAAGCCGCGCTCCACCCTGCCGGTCTACCAGCGCCAGCTTTATCCCGAGCCGGTGCTGGGCGAGACGCCGCACCGCTACGGCGAGACGGTGTTCGAGAATACCGGGATGC
>DAIRDI010000517.1:0-1807 GCA_036796235.1 Candidatus Competibacteraceae bacterium
CTGATCCTCGAGCAACCCTTCCAGGCCGTTCTCCTGACCAGCGGGCAGCGCCGGAGTCAATTCTTTATGACCGTTGCCGTTCTTGGCGACGGCCGGCGCGGCCAGCAGGCGGCGCAAGACCGGCCGCACCACCACCAGCAACAGCGCCAGCGCCACCACCGCCACCACCGCCCACTTGACCAGTTCCAGGAACCAGGACTGCCGCCACATCGGCAACAGCGGTTCCTCGAACGGCGACGGCGCGAAGGTGGCGTTCATGACGTTGACGCTATCGCCCCGCTCGGCGCTGAATCCCACCGCCTGCTGGACCAGGGCGGTAATGCGTTCGATCTCGGCGTCGGTCAGCGGCGTGCGAACCGGTTGGCCGCTCTCCAGGGCGAAACGGTCGTCCACCACCACCGCCGCGGAAACCCGCAGGATGCGCCCCGGCGTGTTGCGGGTGTGGCTGACCCGCTTGTCGAGTTCGTAATTTCGAGTGACTTCCTTGCGGCTCAACTGCGGAGGCGCGGCGCCTTGGGGCGGCGCGGCGGGATTTTGGGGATCGAGCGGCGCGGGAGGGGCGGCGACTTCCGGCGCCACGGCCGCGCCGGGGGGTTGATTGGTGAGCGCGCCGGGCACGCCGACCGGGTTCAGTGGGTCCCGAATTTCTTCCAGGAGTTGCTCGCTGCGGACCGGGCGCGGTTCCTCGCGGGGCTCGTAGCGCTCCGCCGTCTCCTCGCTGGTGGTGAAATCCAGATCGAGAGTGACCTGGGCGCGCACCCGCCCCATTCCCAACACCGGCGACAGCAGATCCTCGACGCGGCGCGTGTAGCGATCCTCCAGCCGCCGGGTGTATTCCAGTTGATCCAGGCTCAGGCTGGAAGAGTCCGCGCCGCCCTGCCGATCGGCCCGGGTCAACAGATTGCCGGCCTGATCGATCACCGACACCTGCGCGGGTTGGAGTCTGGGAACGCTGGCGGCGATCAAGTGGACGATGGCGGCCACCTGACCCTCTTCCAGGGTCCGGCCGGCGTGGAGCCGCACCAACACCGACGCGGTGGGCGGCTGCTGTTGGCGGGCGAACACGGTTTCCCGGGGGAACGCCAGATGGATACGCGCGTTTTCCACCGCGCCGACCGTCATGATCGAGCGGGCCAGCTCGCCTTCCAGCGCGTGCTGATAGCGGGCGGTTTCCATGAACTGACTGACGCCGAACCCGGTTTGCTGCTCCAGCGCCTCCAAGCCGTTGATCGTGCCGCGCGGCAGCCCTTGGCCGGCCAACTTCAGCCGCGCCTCATGCACCTGGTGAGCGGGGACGGTCAACGCGCCGCTGCGCGGGTCGACCTGGAAGGGAATGTTCGATTTCTGCAGGGCGTCCATGATCTGCCCGGCGTCGGCCTCGGCCAGACCCCGGTACAGGACGTCGTAGCGGGGCGCGCCGTACCACAGCACCGCGGTCACCAGCAGCGCCAGCAGCGCCGCGCCGCCGGCCATGAGGCCGATCTGGCTCGGACCGGGGTTTCGGAACGCCGCCAGCCAGCCTCGCCAGTCAAACGGGACCGGCGGGTTCGGCGCCGGCCCGGTGTTTGCCTCAGCCACGATACACTCCCTTTACTGTCGGGCGATGGGTTGATGGACCGTCGGCGATCAAACCGGCATGTTCATGATGTCTTGATAGGCGGCGGCGAGTTTGTTACGGATTTGCAACGTCGATTGAAAGGCCAGCGAGGCTTTCTGCTGGGCGATCATGGTACCCAACAAATCCTGGTGCTCGCCTCGCTCGAACGCTTCGGTCAAGGTTCGCGCGTGTTGCTGGGATTGGTTGACA
>DAIRDI010000518.1:0-1807 GCA_036796235.1 Candidatus Competibacteraceae bacterium
CTGGTCAGCAGCCCGGCCGAACAGATGCTGGCGGAAATCGAAGGCGTGGAACACGTCTATTCAGTCTCGCGGCCCGGCCTGTCCGTGCTGACCGTGCAGTTCAAGGTGGGCGAACCGCGCACCGACGCCATCGTCCGGCTGTACAACAAGCTGTACTCCAACCTCGACTGGCTGCCGCCCAACCTGGGAGTCGGCCAGCCGCTGGTCAAACCCATGGGCATCGACGACGTGCCCATCCTCAGCCTGACCCTGTGGACCGAGGACTCCCAACGCGGCGCCGACGATCTGGCGCGGGTGGCCCATACCCTGGAAACCGAGCTGAAGCGCATCGACGGCACTCGCGACCTGTACACCATCGGCGCTCCCGACCGGGTGGTGCGGGTGTGGTTCGACCCCGCCAGGCTGTCCGGTTACGGGCTGGCGCTGGAAGATCTGCGCCGCGCGCTGCAAGCCGCCAACGCCTCGGCCGACGCCGGCGCCTTGGTCGGCGACAACCGGGAAATCCCGGTGCAAGCCGGTAGCTTCTTGATGAATCCGGAGGAAATCGGCGGGCTGGTGGTGGGCCTGCATCAAGGTGCGCCGGTCTCGCTGGCCGACGTCGCCGAGGTCAGCCTCGGCCCCGCGCCGCCGGAACGCTACGTGTGGCTGGGCGCCGGGCCGGCGGCGGAAAGCCGGGGGATCGCCACGCGGGGCGAGTTCCCGGCCGTCACCCTGGCGATCGCGAAAAAGCCCGGCGAGAACGCGGTCGCGGTCGCCGATCAGTTGCTGCGGCGGGTCGAGCAACTCAAGGGTACCTTTATCCCGGAAGGGGTCGAGCTCACCGTCACCCGCAATTACGGCGAAACCGCCAACGACAAGGCGTTGACCCTGATCACCAAGCTGATCTTCGCCACCGCGCTGGTGATCGGCCTGGTGCTAATCGCCCTGGGCTGGCGCGAGGCGTTCATCGTCGGCGCGGCGGTGATCCTGACCCTGACCATTACCCTGTTCGCCTCCTGGGCCTGGGGGTTCACCCTCAATCGGGTCTCACTGTTCGCGTTGATCTTCTCCATCGGCATCCTGGTGGACGACGCCATCGTGGTGGTGGAAAACATTCACCGGCACATTCATCTCGGCGGGCGCAAGCTGGCCGAAGCGATCCCGCTGGCGGTGGACGAGGTCGGCGGACCGACCATCCTGGCGACTTTCACGGTGATCGCCGCTCTATTGCCGATGGCCTTCGTCTCCGGGCTCATGGGGCCGTACATGAGTCCGATCCCGATCAACGCCAGCATGGGCATGCTGATCTCGCTGGTGGTGGCCTTCGTGTTCACGCCGTGGCTGACTTACAAGGTGCTGCGGCGGGTCGTGGAGAAGCATATCCCCTCACCCCCAGCCCCTCTCCCAGAGGGAGATGGGAGCGCCGTCCACGCCGCTTCGGAGGCCGCGCACCCCCACGCTGACTCTACTTCATCGAAGGAGCAGGAACCGGCGGAGGATTTCGCCCACCGGCTGTTCCGGCGGCTGGTCGGCCCCTTCCTGCGCGGACGCCGGGGCCGGCCGCTGCGCTGGACCTTGGGCATCGGCGTATTGCTGCTGATCGGCGGTTCGGTCAGCCTCGCCTATTTCCAGCTCGTCGTGCTGAAAATGCTGCCCTTTGATAACAAATCGGAGTTTCAGGTGGTCGTGGACTTGCCGGAAGGGACGACGCTGGAACAAACCGCGCGAGTCCTGGGCGAGTTGGGCCGCTATCTGGGCGCGGTCGAGGAAGTAACCGACTATCAGGTCTACGCCGGAACCGCCGCGCCGATCAATTTCAACGGCCTGG
>DAIRDI010000519.1:0-1799 GCA_036796235.1 Candidatus Competibacteraceae bacterium
GCGCCGTTCATCATCGCGGGTTTTCGTGCTAGAGTGCCATCGTGCATAACGATCATGAGGGAAGTCGATATGGGATCCGCAACCGCGCACCCGGTCGTCAAAGTCGTGGGGACCAACGGCCAAATTTCGCTGGGCAAGCAATACGCCGGCCGTCAGGTGCTGGTGGAGGAGTCGGAGCCAGGGGTCTGGCTGATCCGCACCGCGACGGTCTTTCCTGACAACGAGCGGTGGCTGCATCACCCCCAGGCCGCCGCCGATCTGAAGCGGGCGCTGGGGTGGGCGCAAGCCAACCCGCCCACGGACGCCGGCTTGGACGCCATGTTGGAGCGGCTGAGCGATGGCCCGGACTGAGCGAGAAGCCCTGGTCAGGCTGGATCTCAACAACCCGGTGTTCCAGGACCATCTGCTCGCTTTACCCAAACCGGAACGGCACGCTACCCTGGATACCCTCAGCAAACTACGCCGATTGACATGGAATCAGGTTTATCGCGATCCGGGGCTCAAGTGGGAAAAAATCACCAGCGTCAAGCCGCCGCCGGGCCTGCCCGCGACCTATTCATTGCGCATCACTCAATCCCGCCGGGCCACGGCTTATCGGGACGGCGACTTTATTCGCCTGCTGACCATCGCTTCCGAGCACGATAGCACCTACGGCAGGAAGTAGCGGACAGTCGAGCGGTACGATCGAACGCACCCTAAAGTGAGGGGTGGTTAAATCGTTATACTGAAGTGAAGTGCGCATGGTGACTCATCAAGCTGGATAGCCGAGGTCGCCGATTGCCTATTTTTGGTGCGCGGCTTACGCTGTGAGACACAATTCGTCCACAGCCCAAGCAGGCCTTGTGACCCCATGATTCCCGCCACCGCGATCACCCACGTCAAAGCCAGTTCCGTCATGCTGACGGTCGACACCACCAGTGAAGAAGCCTTCATCGCCATCATCAACGCCTGTCTTAGCCACGCTCTGGCCAACCGGCCGGCGGTGCTCGACGGGCAGATTGAGGGCGTGCATCAAATGCGGGTGGCGTTTCGCCGGCTGCGTTCCGGGCTCAAGATTTTCCGGCCGCTGATCCCGCGCGAGGCCAGCGCGGCGCTGGTCGAGGATCTCCGCTGGCTGAATGGCTTTCTAGGGCCGGCCCGCGACTGGGATGTTTTTTTGGGAGAGGGGCTACCGCCGATCATCGCCCATTTTCCCCGCAAGCGGAGCCTGGGTTTGTTTCAGGCCAAAGCCGAGACGCTCCGGCAAACCCACTATCGAACCCTGCGAGAGGCATTGAACGCGCCGCGTTACCCGCAACTGACCCAGGGTATCGCCGAGTGGCTGGAACATCGCGCCTGGCGGCACGCATCGGGCAAAAAGCAGCGGGAGCGATTGGATGAATCCGTGCTGGATTACGCCAGGCCATTGCTCGGTTTCGGCGCCCGACGGATCGTGAAGCAGGGCGGGAAATTCGCCGGACTGTCGGGCGAAGAGCGACACAAGTTGCGGATTCGGATCAAGGAGCTACGTTATGCACTGGACTTTTTCGCCAGTCTCTACCCGACGGCGGGAGTCAAGGCTTACCTCGGCGCGTTGGCGACCTTGCAAGACTGTCTGGGCGTCATGAACGACATCACGGTGGCGCGCCGGCTGCTGGACGAGGCGCGACTGAGCGCCGCGTCTCCGGCCCGGTTCTTGATCGAGGGTTGGTATGGGTGCCGGCTGGATGTTTACGAACATGCCTTCGCCGAACTCTGGCGGCGCTTTTTGGAGTGCGAGCGACCGTGGGTGGATTGAATGCCTGGTAAATCGGGTAACC
>DAIRDI010000520.1:0-1782 GCA_036796235.1 Candidatus Competibacteraceae bacterium
GCAAGGAACGGTACCCGCCCGCGATCCCCAGCGCCATGAATCCCGCCACCCCGACGTAAAACAGGCGAGGCAGCCATTCTCCCAGCGTATCCCACTGCGCTTCCAACTGGGCGTCCCACTGGCGCAACTGATGGTGGATGACCTGGTCCAGCCGGCCCGCCGTTTCGCCGCTGGCGAACAGCGCCACCACGCCGGGATCGTCCACCACGCCGTAGCGGTTCAAGGTTTCGGCCACCCCCGACCGGCCATCGGCCAGCGCCGCCGCCGCTCTCGTGAAACAGGCGCGCAACAACGGGTCAGCGACGCTCTGGCCGGCCAAGGGTAGCGCCTCCAGAATCGGTACGCCGGATTCCAGCAACAGCCACAGGCTGAATAACCCATCCCGCTGCTGTTGTCGGGCCAGCAGCCCGCCGAGCACCGGAATCGCCCGCAACAGTCGCGTCCACGTCGCACCGGTTTCGCGGGCCAGTTGTTGGCGGTAGGCGAACGCCAGCAGTTGCAATCCGCCGTAGAGCAACAGCAGCGGTCCGGCGGCTCGCAGCAGATAGCCGCCCAGTCCAATGGTTCCCTGAAACAGCGCCGGGAAGGGCGCGACGAAGCACGCCAGCGTCAGGATCAGGAATGGAAACATCAGCCGCGAACGCAGCCGGCCAAACAACTGGGCGCGGCTGGCGTAGTGTTCGCTCAGATGTCGGTACAGGGATTCCAGTCGCCCGCCCGTGGCCGCCGCCTGCGTCAGGCGCGCTTCCCACGGCAGCAGCACACCGCTGTTCCGCCCCGCCTGCGCCAGATCCACACCTTTCGCGAGATCGGCGGCGGTTTGCGCCAGGACTTGCCGCGCGGCGCTGGGCAGATCGCGCCCGACGACGGCGAACGCCTGCGCTGGAGCAATGCCGGCGTGTTCCAGCGTCGCCAGTTGCGAGAACAGTTGGGATCGCTGGCGGGAGGTTAGCGTCATCAGGAACCGCCGCGTTCCTGATCGGCCAGCCACGCCGCCAGATCGGCCGGCGTCTGGAAATCCAGCAACGCTTCCGCCAGCGCCTCGGCTTGCTCGAGCGGTAACTGCTGAATCCGCGTCGCCTGAACGGCGTCCACCGCGCCAAAGCGTCGCCGCAGTTGCCGCAATACCAGCGACAAGCTTTCTTCCTGCCGGCCTTCCTGTTGGCCTTCGGCAAATACTTCCTGATAAAACCGGGTTTGTTTCAAGTCCACATCCACCAAATTTAACATCGCACGAATCTCCTCTCGACTGAGTTTCGGAAGTCGGTATACCAGCAGGGTCTCCACCAAATCCACCAGTTCCGCCCAGGCCGTCGTTCCCCGTTGATCGGGCGTTGCCGGTTGCACCAGCGCCTGCGCTTGGGTAATGGCTTGCGCCGGCTCGCCGATCAAGAGTTGCAGCAGGCGCAACCCCAAACTGGATGGGGTCGGTTGACGGAAGTCCTCCAAATACACCCGCCGCACCTGCGAAATAGCCAGCAACGCTGCATGGTGCTGCCCGGCATCCCGTTCCACCCGGCGCTCGGGATAGATCACCACCGCCTGCCAGGGATGCGCAGGACGATGCAAGTACAGATACAGAAAAATCTCCGCGAAGAACCGGCCATAGAACCGTTCGTCGGGTTGGTACTGTACTTCGACAAACACCAGCGGCCGTTCGGTCGCTGTCGCCGGCGGCGCCAGAACGCCATCCAGACGAAACGCCGTCTGTTTGATCTCTTCCGACCGGAACCGATAACCCGTCAAATCGGGAGTCGGCCACCCCGCCAGTTCGAACACCAG
>DAIRDI010000521.1:0-1776 GCA_036796235.1 Candidatus Competibacteraceae bacterium
CTCCCGCCCACCGCCGGACAGGATGACGGCGCCGGTTTCCAGGACGTAGGCGCGGGAGGCGATGCGCAACGCCATATTGGCGTTCTGCTCCACCAGCAGCACGGTGACGCCGGTTCGGTTTATTTCCTCGATGATCCGAAAAATATCCTGGACCAGGCGCGGCGACAGGCCCATGGACGGTTCGTCCAGCAACAAAAGCCGGCCCCGGCTCATCAAGGCCCGGGCCACCGCCAGCATCTGCTGCTCGCCGCCGGACAGAGTGCCGCCCGGCTGGCTTTCCCGTTCCCGGAGCCGGGGGAAAAGCTGAAACACCCGATCGTAGTCAGCCTGAATCTCGCCCTTGTCCCGCCGCTGCCAGGTCGCCAGATGCAGGTTTTCCCGCACCGTCAAATTGCCGAAAATCCCTCGCCCCTCGGGGACATGGGCGACGCCCAGCCCGACGATCCGGTGCGCGGGAACCCGCCGCAAGTCCCGTCCTTCGAACAAGATAGCGCCGCCGTAGGGAATCAGCCCGGAAACCGCCCGCAGGATGGAGGTCTTGCCCGCGCCATTCGCGCCGATCAGGGTCACGATTTCGCCCTTCAGCACCGTGAAGGATACGCCGTGCAACGCTTGGATACCGTCGTAATGCACGTCCAAGTCGCGCACTTCCAGTTGCAGGTCCTCAAGAACTTGCACGTCCTCGTTCATCCGATCGGACCCTCGCCCAGATAGGCTTCCAGCACCTTGGGATCATTCTGGATCGCTTCCGGCAGTCCCTCGGCCAAGGTCTCGCCGAAATCCAGCACCTTGATCCGCTCGCAAATCCCCATCACCAGTTTCATTTGATGCTCGATCAGCAGGATGGTGAGCTGGAACTCCCGGCGAATCCACAGGATGAATTCCATCAACTGGTCGATCTCGTTCGGATTGATCCCCGCCGCCGGTTCGTCCAGCAGCAGCAGTTCCGGGCCGATGGCCAGCGCCCGGGCGATTTCCAGCCGCCGCTGCAAGCCGTAGGGCAGGTTCTTGGCGGTCTCGCCGGCCAGATGCTCCAGCTTGAAAATGCCGAGCAGGCGTTGGGAATTCTCGATGATCCGCCGCTCTTCACGGTGGTAGCGACCGATCTGCAACAATGCCTCCAGCGGACCGTACTTCGCTTGGGCGTAATGGGCGATGCGCACGTTATCCAGCACCGACAAATCCCGAAACAGGCGGATGTTCTGGAAGGTGCGGCCGATGCGCAGGGCGGTGATCTGGTGCGGGGTCTTGCCGACCAACTCCGTGTCCTTGAAGCGGATGCTGCCTTCGGTGGCCCGGTAGACCCCGGTGATCAGGTTGAAAACCGTGGTCTTACCCGCCCCGTTGGGACCGATGATCCCCACCAGCTCGCCGGCCTGAAGTTCCAGATTAAAGTCGGAGACCGCGCACAAGCCCCCGAACCAGTGTTTGACCTTAGCGGCTGTGAGGAGCGTCATGACTTCCCCCGTGCTTCTTGAGGCGATGCTGGGCTTCCAAATCCCGCTTGGGCACGAACCAGCGGAACTCCCGCAGGCCCATGATGCCGCGCGGCGCGAAGATCATCACCAGCACCAGGGCCAGCGGCATGACCACCATCCGCCACACCCCCAGATGCCGGATGAAATACTCGTTCAGCGGCTCGAAAATCATCGCCGGCAGCCAGCCCAGCAGCGCCGCCATCGTGGACGGCCGCAGCAGTTCCAACAATACGGTGTACAGGGTCGCGCCGATGATCGACCCGGCGATCGAGGCGATGCCGCCCAGATAAACCATGAT
>DAIRDI010000522.1:0-1768 GCA_036796235.1 Candidatus Competibacteraceae bacterium
CCGCCTCCACCCCGACCGGGCCGACGACGACGCCGACCGCGACTACCGCACCGCGGCCATGACCGCGCTCAACGCCGCCTACCGCGCCGGCGACCCCGCCCGGATCGAGGCCCTGCTGCACGACCACGAACGACGTCCCGAAGCCATCACCGGCGAAGACGTGGGCGCCCGGCTGATCCGCCTGATCCGCCAGATCGCGCAACTGGAACACCGCCTTGCCGCCACCGAGGACGAAATCGCCGCCCTGCGCGCCAGCGACCTCCACCAACTCCGCCAGCAGATCGACGCCGAGGAAGCGCAGGGCCGCGACCCGCTCGGCCAACTGGCCGCGCAACTGCACCGCCAGATCGAAACCCTCCGCCGCGCGCTGGCGGAACTTATTCCTTGAACACCGCTTCCAGGTTCTCGGCGTCCAGCAATTGATCGGCCCATCGTTCCAACTGCGGAGGTGAGCCTTCCCGCAACTTGGCTTCAACCCAGGCGGGCGGCTCGCCGAAACGCCGCCGCAGTAGGCGGCGTATGATTTGCTGTTCCCCACGTTTCATGCCGATCCGTTCGGCGCTGCTATGGTCCGGTGCGGTCGGCAAGCGGAAGGGGAGGCCAGTTTGACGGTCGATCGATCGTTGCCGATCACACCGCGTCATCCAGAGACAGACGAAAAGGAACCATCGAGGATACTGTGAAGCCATGCCTTCCATAAAAGCGTTGCGCCGATTCATTCCCGCCATCCGTCAACAAGGTAATGCGTTTGCATCCACTCGCTTTGGCGGCGTCGATTGCGTGGTTGAGGAGCAAAGATCCCACGCCTAAATTTCTTGACTCCGGGGAGACGACCATATCTTCAAGAAGCGCAACACGCTCTCCGAGCGCGGTTGAGACGGTATAGAGAAGATTGACCATGCCAACAATGGTCTCGTTTATTCGGGCGACGAGTATTTGTCCGGTCTTTGGATTCCCGACAATCGACGCCAAGCCACGCAATTGCGCTTCTTGATCCGGCTCAAACTCCGCTTCCTGAGCGAACAAAACGGTTAGAAGCCTGCAAAGCGCCTGAATATCTTCGAGATTTGCTCTGGTTACTTCCACGGCGCGTCCATTTCCAAAAGGGTGCGTGGTTCCAGGAGAGTACGGGCGACTCTCGGCTTATGAGGCGGAACATTAGAATGCATGAGCTTCAGCCCGCTTAATCAAGAAAAACCGTTCGGTTCCAACCGCTTCCGCAACGCCGCGTAGTACAGCACCGGGATGAACACCAGGGTCAGCAGGGTGGACACCAGGATGCCGAAGATCAGCGAGATCGCCAGGCCCTGGAAGATCGGGTCGTCGAGGATGAACAATGCTCCGAGCATCGCCGCCAGCGCGGTCAGGATGATCGGCTTGGCCCGCACCGCGCTGGAGCGGATCACCGCCTCCTGAAACGGCACGCCGTTGGCGACTTCCAGGTTGATGAAATCCACCAGCAGGATCGAGTTGCGGACGATGATGCCGGCCAGCGCGATCATGCCGATCATGGACGTCGCGGTGAACTGGGCGCCCAGCAGGGCGTGACCCGGCATCACCCCGATGAGGGTCAGCGGAATCGGCGCCATGATGATCAGCGGCGCGAGATAGGAGCGGAACTGCGCCACCACCAGCAGGTAGATCAGAATCATCCCCACCGCGTAGGCGATGCCCATGTCGCGGAAGGTCTCGTAGGTGATCTGCCACTCGCCATCCCACTTCAGGCTGTAGCTGTACGGATTGTCCGGCTGGCGGATGAAGAACTGCT
>DAIRDI010000523.1:0-1755 GCA_036796235.1 Candidatus Competibacteraceae bacterium
ATGGCCGATATCGCCGATTATGTGCGCGGGGCGGTCGGCCAGGCGTTCGCGACGGTGACCGCGTCCCCCGGTCCCGCAACCGCCTGCCCTGGCTATCTGGCCATGAATGGCGAAGCAGCGAACATCCCACCGCGCCGGGAGCCGGTGGGGGTGGATCGCCTGGAGGATTTGTTGCGGGCCATGTTCCAGTTACCGGGGTTTCGGCCCTATCAGGAACCGGTGTGCCGGATGGTGACCGAGGGCCGCGATGTGTTGCTGGTGATGCCGACCGGGGCCGGCAAATCGCTGTGCTTTCAGTTGCCGGGCATCGCCCGAGCCGGGACGACTCTGGTGATTTCCCCTCTGATCGCCTTGATGGAGGATCAAGTCGCCAAGCTCTGCGAACTGGGGTTGCGCGCCGAGCGCATCCACTCCGGTCGGGATCGGACGACCTCGCGCCAGGTGTGCGTCGCGTATTTGCAAGGCGAGCTGGATTACTTGTTCATCGCCCCGGAACGGCTCGGCGTGCCGGGCTTTCCCGAGATGCTGGCCAAGCGCAAGCCGGTGCTGATCGCGGTGGATGAAGCGCACTGCATTTCCCAGTGGGGCCACGATTTTCGCCCGGATTACCGGATGCTGGGCCGCTATCTGCCACTGTTGCGGCCAGCGCCGGTGATCGCGCTGACCGCGACCGCGACCGTGCTGGTACAGGATGACATCGTCCAGCAACTCGATATCAGCGCGGCGAACCGCTCCATCCACGGTTTCCGCCGGGCCAATCTGGCGGTGGAGACGGCGGAGGTGCGGGTGCCGGACCGGCATGAGACGGTTCGCCGGATTCTGGCGGACCCGGGGCGAAGGCCGGCGATTGTGTACGCGCCGACCCGCAAGGAAACCGAATCGCTCAGTTTGGCTTTGGGCGCGGACTACCCCAGCGCCGCCTACCATGCCGGAATGATGCCGTTGGAGCGCGAGCGGGTTCAAGGCCGGTTCAGCGCTGGGGAGCTGGCGGTGATCGTCGCCACGATCGCCTTCGGCATGGGCATCGACAAGGCGGACATCCGCACCGTGATTCATACCGCGTTGCCGGGCAGCATTGAGGGTTATTACCAGGAAATCGGCCGGGCCGGGCGCGACGGGCAACCGGCTCGCGCCATCCTGCTGTACTCCTACGCTGATTTGCGCACCCACCAGTATTTTCACCGCCGCGGCTACCCTGAGCCGGAGCAACTGACGCAGGTGTTTCGGCTGCTGGGCGCCGACCCGCAGCCGAAGGCCGTGCTGTGCGGCCAACTGGGGATGAACCCGGAGGAGTTCGACAGCGCGGTGGAGAAATTGCTGGTGCATGGCGGCGCGCGGCGGGATGGCGAAGGCCGCTTGTGGCGGGGCGAGGACGGTTGGTTGCAGCCCTACGAGCGGCAACGCGAGCGCAAATTGATCGAGTTACAACACGTTCTGGATTTTGCCGACAAGGCGACCGCCTGCCGGATGGTGCGACTGGTGCGCCACTTCGGCGACCGGGACGACGATCAGCCTTGCGGCGTCTGCGACGTGTGCGCCCCTCAGGCGGTCGTGGCGCGCCGTACTCGTTCGCTGACCACCGCCGAGTCCCAATGGGTCTTGCAGGTGCTGGAGGGCTTGCGTTGGCGCGAGGGGCAGACCGTCCGTCAGTTGCACGAGAAATCGACCAACGCCCACGGGGATCGACGCGCTTTCGAGCAGTTGCTGGACGCCATGGCCGGCGCCGGGTTGGTCGAAATTCAGGATGATTCCTTC
>DAIRDI010000524.1:0-1739 GCA_036796235.1 Candidatus Competibacteraceae bacterium
TGACCTTGGCGGCCATGATGAAGTCGTTTTCGTGCAGGCCGCTGATCTTGTGGGTGTAGAACAGCACGTTGGCGTAACCCCAACCGAAGGTGATATCCGGGTGATGGCCTTCCGCCTCGGCGAGGTCTCCCACCCGATTGACGAAGGCCAGCGCAGTGGCGAAGGTCTGGAACGAAAACCGGCGTTCCATCCGGGTCCCGTTGTCCAGCAGTTGCCAAGCCGGGGCCTGCGCCAGCAGCGCCTCGGCTTCGCCGAGCGTGAGCGGAGGAATGCCGCCTTGACACGGCGTACAGGTTTTCTGGGTCAGGCTCATCGGTTGATCTCCAGTTTTTTTCATTGACATGACCGTTGGTTAGAGCGAGCGAATCCGGGAAAAATCCCCCGGCGCGAGCCGGTTCGCTATACTGACCGCATCGTCAAACCACGACCGCAAGAGGATCGCATGGACTGGGACGCGCGCCTGACCGTGGCCACCGTCATCGAACGGGAGGGCCGGTTTTTATTGGTGGAGGAATACGCCGACGGCGAGGAACTGGTTTACAACCAGCCGGCCGGCCATCTGGACGAACATGAAACGCTGGCGGCGGCGGCCATCCGGGAAACGCTGGAGGAAACCGCTTGGGAAGTGCGGGTCGACGCCATCGTCGGCATTTATTACTGGACCCATCCCCAAGGCCATACCTTCGTCCGCACCTGCTTCGCCGGCGCCGCCTTGCACCATCACCCGGAACAGCCGCTGGATCACGGCATCACCCGGGCGCTTTGGCTGACCCGCGACGAAATCGCCGCGCTGGGGCCGAAATTGCGCAGTCCGATGGTGCTGCGCTGCGTCGATGACTATCTGGCGGGAACGCGCTATCCGTTGGAGTTGTTCGGTTATCTGTGACCCGGCGCGCGTTCGGCAGGCTCATTCCGCCGAATCTTCCTCCTGAGTCTCCGCCCACAACCCATCCAGTGCGAGGGCGATTTCGACGAACGGCTCCACGGTGACGCAGTCCCGCTCCTGAAACAGGCCGATCACGGTCCAATGCCCGTCGCGCAGGGCGAAAGCTTCCAGCGTATGGGCGAAAGGATCGACCAGCCAGAGATAGGGTACGCCATACCGCGCATATACCGGCATTTTGACCACCCGGTCGGTCTTGGCGGTGGACGGCGACAGAATTTCGCAGACCCAGTCTGGCACGACTTCGAAGCGATGATCGCGGGGCAGGCGCGGCATCCGTTGCCGCCGCCAGCCGGCGAGATCGGGAACCAGCACTTCGGTATCGCGGATGAAATGGACCTCCGGCTCGACCAGAATCCACCAACCGCCCGGCCCACCTCGTCCCTTGCGATAGGGATTGTAAAGCTCGCCATCCAGCGACGAACTGGCCAGGGCATGAGGTCCGGTCGGGCGCGGCTGGGCGTACAACCGGCCATTGATAATTTCGCCGGTCAGGTTATCCGGCAGCGCTTCGAGTCGGGCGTACAACTCATCGGCGCTTGAAGTCTTCAGCACGGCGGCGGACATCGGCTGCCTCCCAAGCGGTCTTTGAATCAGAATGAACTTTAGCTACGCCCCCAGATAGGCTTCCTTGACCCGGGGATCGCCGAGCAACTCCCGCCCACCGCCAGACAGGATGACGGCGCCGGTTTCCAGAACGTAGGCGCGAGAGGCGATGCGCAGCGCCATGTTGGCGTTCTGCTCCACCAGCAGAATGGTGACGCCGGTTCGATTGATCTCTTCGATGATCCGGAAA
>DAIRDI010000525.1:0-1725 GCA_036796235.1 Candidatus Competibacteraceae bacterium
GCTCGGCGCTTGGGGGTTGGGCTGGGAGGTGTGGCTAAACGGCATGGAAATCACCCAGTTCACCTACTTCCAGCAGATCGGTGGCCTGGACTGCAAGCCGGTCACCGGCGAAATCACCTACGGTCTGGAACGCATCGCCATGTACCTGCAAGGCGTGGAAAGCGTTTTCGACCTGCTCTGGACCGACGGACCGCTGGGCCGCGTGACCTATGGCGACGTGTTCCGACAGAACGAAGTGGAAATGTCCACCTACAACTTTGAGTATGCCGATACCCGCGCGCTGTTCGGCTGGTTCGACACCTGCGAGGCGGAAAGCCAGCGGCTGATCGACCTCGGCCTGCCGTTGCCCGCTTACGAGATGACTCTGAAAGCCTCCCATACCTTCAACCTGCTGGACGCCCGCAAGGCGATTTCCGTCACCGAGCGCCAGCGCTACATCCTGCGGGTCCGCGCTCTGGCGCGGGCGGTGGCGCAAGCCTACTACGACGCCCGCGCCGCACTGGGCTTCCCCATGGGCGCGCCGGCGGCGCCACCGACGCAGGAGACCGCTCATGCCTGAGACCCGCGATCTGCTGATTGAAATCGGTGTCGAGGAACTGCCGCCGAAAGCCCTGTCCAGTCTGGCGCTGGCCTTCGCGCAGGGCCTCGGCGAAGGACTGGCAAAAGCCGGTTTGGCCGGCGCCGCGCTGCATCGGTTCGCCACGCCCCGCCGATTGGCGGTGCGGGTCGAAAACCTGCCGGAGCGCCAGGCCGACCGCCGGCTGGAACGGCGCGGTCCCGCATTGAGCGCCGCCTTCGATACGGCCGGCAACCCGACCAAAGCCGCCGAAGGTTTTGCCCGGTCCTGCGGCGTCACAGTCGCCGAGCTGCAACGCCAGGAGACTGACAAGGGCGTCTGGCTGGTCCACGTCAGCACCGAGCCGGGCGCGGCGACCGCCGATCTCATCCCCGGTCTGGTCGAAACCGCCCTCGCCGGACTCCCGATCCCCAAGCGGATGCGTTGGGGCGATCGCGACGATGAATTCGTGCGACCGGTTCACTGGCTGGTCTTGCTGTTTGGCGACGAGATCGTTCCAGCCACGCTGATGGGCGTTTCGGCGGGCCGGGAAACGCGCGGCCACCGCTTCCATCATCCCCAACCGATCCGCTTGACCGCGCCAGCCGATTACGCCCGGCAACTGGCCGACCCCGGTCGGGTTATCGCCGACTTCGCCGAGCGCCGTGAGGCGATCCGCGCCCAAGTTGAAGCCGTGGCCGCTGAGCTGGCCGGTAAGGCGGTCATCAAACCGGAACTGCTCGACGAGGTGACGGCGCTGGTCGAATGGCCGGTGGCGCTGGCCGGTAACTTTGATCGGCGGTTTCTGCAGGTGCCGGCCGAGGCGTTGATCAGCACCATGCAGGACCACCAGCGGTATTTTCCGGTCGTGGACGGCCATGGGCGACTGTTGCCGCACTTCATCACCATCGCCAATCTGGAGAGTCGCGATCCCGCCCAGGTGCGGGCCGGCAACGAGCGGGTGATCCGTCCCCGGTTCAGCGACGCCGAATTTTTCTGGAACCAGGACCGCAGGCAACCGCTGGCGACGCACATCGCGGGCTTGAAACAGGTGGTGTTCCAACAGCGCCTCGGCACCCTGGCCGACCGGAGCGAGCGGGTGGCGGCCTTGGCCCGGTTCATCGCCAGTCACAGCCACGGCCATCCCGACTGGGCGGATCGAGCCGCAC
>DAIRDI010000526.1:0-1724 GCA_036796235.1 Candidatus Competibacteraceae bacterium
TCGGCGATGATCGCCAGCGGCGGTTCGGTCAGCAGCAGACCCTGCTCCAGCGGGGCCACCGTCAGCGCCAGCCGCGCCTCTTCGCGCGCCAGGAAGTCCGCCCAGTCCGCGCGGATTACCGGTCGCAAACCGCAACCGCGCAAGGTTTCCAGCAGCACTTCGCGGCGGCCGGCCGTTTCGGCGGCGAACAGGACTCGCCCCGGAAAGTCCGCCAGGAACCGTTCGAGCGCGGCGGCCGGCCGGTCGGCGCGCGGTTCCCAAGGCAACTCAGGGGGCGGCGCGGTCGGGTAGTTCACCCCGCCGTCACCTGCTTCCCGCAGATCGACCCGAGAATGGCGGGCCAGCGCCCGCTCCACCTGCGCCGCTTCCAGAAACAGCAGCGGCGGCGGCAACAGCGGGCGCTCCAGGTCGTGCCGCCGCTGCTCGTAACGGTCCATGATCTGTTCCTGGAACGCCGTCATCGCCTCGGCGACCCCTTCCAGCCGGATCGCCAGCGTGCTGTCGGGCAGATGATCGAACAGAGTCGCGGTCTGCTCGAAAAACAGCGGCAGGTAATACTCGATGCCGCCGGGGGCATTGCCGGCGCTGACCTCGCGATAAACCGGGCTGCGCTGCGGATCGCCCTCGAACTGGCGGCGCCAGCCCTGGCGAAAGCGGGTGATGGTTTCCTGATCCAGCGCGAACTCGCGCGCCGGCAACAGTTCGATGCGCTCGACCCTGGCGACGGACAACTGCGTCTCGGGATCGAAGTCGCGGATGCTCTCCACCTCATCGTCGAACAGTTCGATCCGGTACGGCCGTGCGCCGCCCATCGGAAACAGGTCGATGATCGCCCCGCGCGTCGCGAATTCGCCGTGCTCGGCCACCTGCGACACGCCGACGTAGCCGGCCGCCTCCAACCGTCGGCGGAATGCGTCCCGATCGAGGCGTTCCCCAACCGCCAGCATGAGCACGTAACGATCCAGATAATCGCGCGGCGCCAGACGTTGCATCAGGGTCGCCACCGGCACCACGAGCACGCCCCGCCGGCGCTGCGGCAGCCGGTACAGAGTCGCCAATCGTTGCGAGAGGATGTCCTGATGCGGCGAGAACCCGTCGTAGGGGAGCGTCTCCCAGTCCGGGAACGCCAGGATCTCCAAATCCGCTCCACCGAACACCCGCAGTTCCGTTTCCAGCCGCAGCGCGGTCTGGCTATCCGGCGCGACCGCCAGCACCAGCCCCCGATAACGGGCGGCGGCGGCGGCGATCGCCAGGGCGGGACTGGCGCCGTGCAACTGGCCCCAGTTCAGCGCCTGTCGGTTGTCGGGGGGGAGTACGGGAACGAGGGGCTGCGAGGATGCGGAGGACTGAGCCATGAGTGGGAAGATTCGCGCGGGAGGACGGGAGACCGACGGGATTCTACACGCTGTCGCGCCATGCTCGCAGGGTGGGATGACCCATCCGATTTTCGGGGTTACAACAGAATATCCCGCAATCGCGCGAAGCTTTCCTCGGGCAGGATCTTGAGGACCCGAACCAACTCTGATCGCCGCTTTGCAGAATCCGGTTGCGGATGGAGGGGGCCAGGTGTTTGGAAGGAGACTTCTTACAGCACGGTTGATCGTGCCTGGAGATTATTCCATGAGCATGTCCTGGACTTTTTCCATGACTCGCGGCGACAGATAAAAACCGTGGCGTTCGATCAAAGCTTGCAGTTTGAGCTTGACCAGTGTGCCTGAAATCAA
>DAIRDI010000527.1:0-1713 GCA_036796235.1 Candidatus Competibacteraceae bacterium
GAGGAGTCCTTCGATCCCGCGCCGCTGCTCGGGGCGACGTTCAGGATGCGGTTCTAACGGTTCCTCATGAATTCTTCAACTCGCAAGTCCACCTATTGACGATTGCGACTCGTATCCAGGCCCGCGAATCTTCCATAACCACTCATTAGCTATCAAATAATTAACATTTTTAAAAGGTTGGGTAAGAGATCAATGACAACCTCATCTCATCGCCACGGCGGCGCGGCCGCCCTGCTGGCCGCGATTCTGACCAGTGCGGGCGCGGCCTCCGCGCAGAGCGCGCCGCCCGGCATCGCTGAATGCGCGGCGATCGTCGACGGCGCCGAACGGTTGGCCTGTTACGACCGCCTCAGCGAACAACTGACTGCCACGCAACCCACGCCTGAACCCACCGCGATGCCGGTTCCGGTCGAGTCCCCGGTCGCGCCCGAGGCGCCGGTGGACGTCGCACGGCCGGAGCCAGATCCGGTCGCGCCAGCGTTCACGTCATCCCTGATCGACGACGCCTGGGCCTTCGATCCCTCATCCGCCACGTACAACATCAGCTTCTATCGACAAAATTACTTACAGATCGCGCGCTACACCGACCGCGTCAACGAAGAGCCGTTCATCCCCTTTTTCGAAGCCATCGGCGAAGCGGATCAAGGACTGGATTCCACGGAGGCACGCTTCCAGATCAGTTTTAAAACCCGAATCTGGGCGAGCGAGAATCGGCGCTGGGGATTCTGGGCGGCCTACACGCAGCAGAGTCAGTGGCAGATCTACAACGACGACATCTCGCGGCCGTTCCGCGAAACCAACTACGAGCCGGAGCTGATGCTGGCCTTCCGACCCGATGTCTCGTTCGGTGGTTTCAACTGGAAGCTGTTTAATTTCGGATACGTCCATCAGTCGAATGGCAGAACCGATATCACTTCGCGTAGTTGGGATCGACTTTACATGCGGTTTGGTATCGAGCGCGGCAACTTCGCCCTGTTCGTCAGACCCTGGGTAGTCCTCGAAGATGAGGACAATCCGGACATCACCGACTTCTACGGCGATGGCGATATCACCGCGTTCTATAAATGGCGCGACCACAGCTTTACCGTGATGGGTCGCGGCAACGTGGATACCGGTAAGGGCGCCGTGCAGTTCACTTGGACCTCACCCCAAATCCTTGGCGGGGTCCGCGGCTACGTCCAAGTCTTCTCCGGCTATGGGGACAGCATGATCGACTACGACTGGCGGCAAAACGCGATCGGCATCGGCTTCACTCTCAACGATATTCTGTAGGCGCGAACCCGGTGCGAAGCATTCCCGTGCTGGCCGCGATCAGCCGGGGAGCCGGCTTCTTTGTCTTCTGGCTACTGCTCGCCGGTCCCGATCCGGCCAATCTGGCGGCAGGGGCATTCGCCGCCGCCGCGGCGACTTGGACCAGCTTGCGGCTGTTGCCACCGAGCGGTCGGCGCCTCGGGTACGCCGCCCTGGTCCAACTCGCGTGGCGCTTCCGGCGGCAATCCCTGATTGGAGGTTGGGATGTCGCCCGTCGCGCGCTGGACCCACGCCTGCCATTGCGACCGGGATTCATCGCCTATCCGGTCCGCATCCCCCCAGGGACAGCCCGCCATGTATTCGGCGCGCTGACCAGCGCGTTACCGGGTACGCTGCCGGCTGGCGTCGACGCACACGGCGCGCTCGTCTACCACTGCCTCGATGTCGAACAGCCGGTGGCGG
>DAIRDI010000528.1:0-1713 GCA_036796235.1 Candidatus Competibacteraceae bacterium
CCGGGGCGCCGCTGCTGCCGCGCAAGCTGCTGCACATCGGCGATGGAGCCTACATCTTCAGCCTGGTGGTGACCTCTTCGCTGCTGGCGATCATCCTGGTGCCCGCCTGGCTGGCGGTGCTCGGTCCCCAGTTCGGCAGCCCGGTAAACCTGGACGCCTCACGGGTGGGGTGGGTGCTCGCCAAGTCCTTCTTGCTGCCACTGGCTGCGGGAATGTCGATCCGCTGGTTCTTCCCGGCCTTCGCCGAGCGGATCGCGAACCGGCTGATGGCTATCGCCGGCCTGGTGTTGACGGTCTGCGCGCTCGCGCTTCTGATCCTGCACTGGGACGTCCTGCTCGAAGCCGGTTGGCCCGGCGTGCTGACGCTGGCGGCCCTCATCGTCCTGGCGCTCGCGATCGGCCACTGGCTCGGCGGTCCTGCCGAGGAGGATCGCACCGCGCTGGCGATTGCCTGCTCGACTCGGCATCTCGGCATCGCGGTGCTCGTCGCGGCCTCGCTGCCCGGACCGCGAACGGCGGTCATCATTGCCGTCTATATCCTGACCTCCGCCGTGATCTCAATCCCCTACTTGCGCTGGCGCCGCGCCGCCGTATCCCATTCAGATCAACCCGGAGCTTTGCCATGACCAAGATGCTGGTTGCCGCGCTACTCGCCATCGGTTTGTTTATCGGCATACTGATTTTGCTGGAAGTGGGCCGACGAATCGGCGGCCGGCGACTGGCGATTGACCCCGAGGGTGCGCGGGCGGGAACCGGTGCGGTTGAGGGCGCGGTCTTCGCGCTCGTAGGCTTACTGATCGCCTTCACTTTCTCAGGAGCCGCCTCGCGCTTTGACGTGCGCCGGGATTTAATCGTCCAGGAAACCAACGCCATCGGCACCGCCTGGCTGCGGCTCGATCTGCTACCCCCGAGCGTGCAGCCGGCGATCCGGGACAACTTCCGGCAGTATGTCGATGCCCGGCTGGAGGTCTACCGCAAACTGCCAGATGTCGAGGCGTCGCAAGCGGAACTGGCTAAAGCGACAGCGTTGCAAGGGCAAATCTGGACCCAGGCGGTCGCCGCGGGCCGAATGGACGGGGCGCCGCCCCCGGCCACGATGCTGCTGCTGCCGGCGCTGAATGAAATGATCGACATCACCACCACCCGAACCATGGCGACCCAAATGCACCCGCCCATCGTCATTTATGGGATGTTGGTGGGGTTGGCGCTGGCCAGCGCCCTGATGGCCGGTTATGGCATGGCCGGCGGCCAGACCCGCAATTGGCTGCACATCCTCGGTTTTGCGACCGTGATAGCGGTGGCGGTCTACGTCATCATCGACCTCGAATTCCCCCGTCTGGGCCTGATCCGGGTTGATGTCTTCGATCAAGCCCTGGTGGAACTGCGAGCCAGCATGAAATGAACCGGCCATCCAGCCGAATCTGATGGAGGGCGCTATCCACTTGAGGGAGATAACACCTGGGTCAGCAAGACCCGAACCGCCCAAATTATTGGCGATTAAACCGTAGGGAGTACATCAAACAATGAAAATCCTGCCGTTGCTATCCGCAATCCTCTTCCCCACCCTGGCGCTGTTCGGCTGCGCCAGCCCACCCACCGATCAGCCAGCCGCCTCGACTGCGTCGGCGATGCCGGTCGTCAGCCCGGAACCAGCGGTCAAACCCCAGCCCATGGACGTGCTGAAACAGATGGCGGCCTATCTCCGCTCCCTCG
>DAIRDI010000529.1:0-1693 GCA_036796235.1 Candidatus Competibacteraceae bacterium
CCGATATACCCAGTCGCCTGATGCCGGCCGCCATCGCGCTCGGCACCTCGACCTTTACCATGTCCGCCTTGCCGGGCACGCCGGCGATTCAGAACGCGATTCCCATGCCCTTCTTCGGCACCACGCCCTTCGCCGCGCCGGGGCTGGGCATCATCGCGGCCCTCATCATGTTCGGCTTCGGCATGTGGTGGCTGACGCTTGCGGAGAGGCGCGCGCGCCGCGCGGGTGAAGGCTACGGCGATCTCGTCGTCGCCCCCGATGCCGCCGCCGCCGCCGCGGATGACCCGATCGTGCGCGAGCGGGCCACGACCGCCAGTTCGTTCGATCCGGCCGAGGTGCGGCACGGCCAGCATAGCGAGCAGGGCCCCGGCATTCTGATCGCCGTCCTGCCGCTGGTGGTGGTGATCCTGGTCAATCTGGCCATGTCCATGCTGGTGCTGCCCCGTCTCGATACCGGTTTCCTGGCCGAGGCGCGTTGGGGCGAGATTCCGCTCTCGGCGGTCAGCGGGGTCTGGTCGGTGATCGTGGCGCTGATCGCGGCGATTCTGGTGCTGGTCGCGTGCAACTATCAACGGTTGCCGGCGCTGCGCGCCACGGTCGACGCCGGAGCCAACGCCGCGGCGCTGCCGGTGCTGAGCGTGGCCAGTCTGGTGGGATTCGGGGCCGTCGTGGCCGCGATGCCGGCGTTCGATCTGGTGCGCGACTGGGTGTTGGGCATCGAAGGCGGGCCGCTGGTCTCGCTGGCGCTGTCCACCAACCTGCTGGCGGCGTTGACCGGGTCGGCGTCGGGCGGGATGACCATCGCGCTGGACGCGCTCGGCCCGGCGTTCATGCAAATAGCCGCCGAGACGGGTCTCGATCCCGCGCTGATGCACCGGGTCGCGGTGATCGGCTCGGGCACCCTCGACAGCTTGCCGCACAACGGCGCCGTCGTCACCTTGCTGGCCGTCTGCGGCTCCACGCACGGCAAGAGCTACTTCGACATCGTGATGGTGGGCATCGTCGGGGCGTTGCTCGCGCTGGTGGCGGTGATCGTTCTGGGTACGATGTTCGGGTCGTTTTAGCGGCGGTTGCGTGCCGTCCTTAGCGGGCTAAGATCGCACTGGTTGGGCGAATCATTCCGAGGCGAGTCGGGGCACGGCGCGCCGTGCCCCTACGGACGTAGCGCGAGCAGCGAAGCCGAGAGGAAATGAACGGTTACGATATGGGTTCCATCGCGGGGTTTCCGTTCAGACACTAACTAAGGTTGGAAAATTTTAACGATTGGAACAGGTTCCACGGCCCCACTGGCCATCCAGACTCACGGATATCTGACCGCCGGGTGGGGGTTGCACGAATCCCGACAGATTGATCAAGGTGACATCCGCCATCCCGGCGACGTTGCCGCGATAAATCCGCTGGCCCTGATCGTTAGGGCGATCAAAACGCAAGCGGGAAGATCAGGAAATCCCCGCGCCGGTCCGCGCGTTGCGAAATTCCACTTCTTGTTCGAAGCCCGTATTAGGACTCCAGGGAACCGTAAAAGCGATATTTTCCCCATGAGGGCGCGAAATGGATTCTTGACAGGCGATATCGGCCGCCAAGGCGTTAATAGGAGCGGTTATCGCGAAAGCACTCATCCCAACGACAGCCAGGCTCTTGGTCATGAGCTGGAGGACGTTTTTCCACGGCATTACACACACCTCTTACGTAT
>DAIRDI010000530.1:0-1666 GCA_036796235.1 Candidatus Competibacteraceae bacterium
ACGCCGCAGACGATCGTGCAATTGGCTCCCAGGGTCGCGCCGCGCCGCACCACGGTATCCCGGTACTCGTCCTTGCGCGACACCGCCGAGCGGGGATTGTAGACGTTGGTGAACACCATGCTCGGTCCGCAGAACACGTCATCTTCCAGGGTCACCCCATCGTAGATCGACACGTTGTTCTGAATCTTGACGTTATTGCCGATTACCACCCGGTTACCCACGAACATATTCTGACCCAGCGAACCGTCCCGCCCGATCCGCGCCCCGCCGCAGACGTGGACGAAATGCCAGATCCGGGTGCCTTCGCCGATTTGCGCGCCGGCATCGACAATCGCCGTTTCATGCTGATAATGGCTCATGACCTGCTCAACACCGCCCGCACGAAGGGATGATAATCGCCCTGCATCCCCAAAGGCCGCGCCTCACGAATCGCGTGGACGATTTCGATGCTGGGCCGGGCGTCTTCCAGCGGAAACCCGGGACCCTCCAGGATATGGCGATACGCCGCGGTGTGTAGTTCGGTAAAACCCTCGCTGAACTCAAAAGCGTCGCAATCCACGGTGATCGCCCGATAGGTGCGCTGGCCCTTGGCCTTCGCCTCGTCCGGCAGGTACGCCGCATTCACCGACAGGAACCAGCGCACCCGGGCATGCGCCAAGTGTAGCAATCCGGCGACCGCATCCTCCTGCCGCAGATGCACCTGGTTCTCGCGCACCGGGCCGAAAATCCAGCCCAGCATGTCAAAGAAATGCACCCCGATATTGGTCGCCACCCCGCCGGATTTGCTCTCGTCGCCTTTCCAGGAAATGAAATACCAGCGGCCCCGGCTGGTGAGATAAGTCAGATCGAGGTCGTAAACCTTGCCGGGATCGGCGGCCAGTTCCTGTTGTACCCCTCCCGCAACTCGATGATGGCCGGGTGCAGGCGCAGTTGCAGGATGTTGTAAATCTGCTTGCCGTGCTCGCGTTGAATCTCCGCCAGCGCGTCGAGGTTCCACGGGTTCAGCACCAGCGGCTTTTCGCAAATCGCGTGCGCGCCGCCGCGCAGGGCGAAGCGGATATGGGCGTCGTGCAGGTAGTTCGGCGAGGCGATGCTGACGTAGTCTACCGGCTGGCCGTAGCGCCGCAGTTTGTCCACGTGTCGATCGAAGCGCTCGAACTCGACGAAAAAGCGGGCGTCGGGAAAATAGCTGTCGATGATCCCGACCGAGTCGTTTTTATCCACCGCCGCCAACAGGGCGGGCGTTCCCGGTGTCCTCGATCGCTTTCATGTGGCGCGGGGCGATGAAGCCGGCCGCGCCGATCAGGGCAAACTGCTTTGGCATCATGAATCCTCGGTAGGCTAAAGAGCACAGGCCATAGTTCGGGTTTCAGGTTTAACGCTTTAAGTTTTAGGCGAAAGGCCCGAGGCGAAAGGCCCCGCGAAGCATGGCGTCAACCAAACAGCTCATCCGGGCTGTTCGCCGTCAGTATCCGTTCCAGCCAGCGCTCCACTTGCGCCGACTCCGCCGCCGCAATCCGCGCCGCCACCGCGAACGGATTCGTCGCCGCCAGGGCGATCAGTTCCTCCTCCCGCCAGTCCCGTAACCCCCGCACCCGGAACCGGAACCGCACCCCATAGCCGTCCCGCTCCCGCCGATAGACCCCGAGATCGGCGCCCACCCGCT
>DAIRDI010000531.1:0-1659 GCA_036796235.1 Candidatus Competibacteraceae bacterium
GGTCGCGGGAGCCATCACGCCCGTGCCGGGCGGAGTCGGACCGATGACGATCGCCTGTTTGCTGCTGAATACCCTGACCGCCGCCTGCCGGCAACACGATCTTCCGGCGCCCGCAATCGACCTGGTGATGGCTTGATCGTCGCCGAGCCTGCCGATGATTCCTCCTCTGGAGACCTTGCCAGTCGAATTGCGTCTGGTGGCGCTGATCGTCATCGCCAATGGCGCGCCGATTGTCGCCGGGGCGCTTTTCGGCCGACGCGGAGCCTGGCCGGTGGACGGCGGTTGGGTGCTGGGGGACGGTTATCGCCTGTTGGGCGATTCGAAAACCTGGCGGGGCGTGTTATCGGCGCTCTTGGCGGCCGGCGCGGGGGCGGCGCTGCTGGGATTGCCGGTTTGGATCGGCTGGGTGGTCGGGGCCGCCGCCATGCTGGGCGACATGTTGTCGAGCTTTCTCAAGCGACGCCTGGGCGTGCCGCCCAGCGGCCGGGCTACGGGCCTGGATCAAATTCCCGAGTCATTGTTGCCCTTGCTGGCGGTGGCCGGGGAATTCGCGCTGACCGGGTCGGCCATCCTGTTGACGGTGGTCGGCTTCGTAGCGCTGGAAATCATGCTGTCGCCGGTTTTCTACTGGCTCGGCCTTCGGAATCGGCCTTATTGATCGGCTCCAGTCCGCAGTCGATGCAGGGTGATTTCCGGCGGGCAGTTGAAGCGCACTCCGACCACCGAGGCGCCGGACCCCACCGAGGTGTAGCCCTGCATGGTGTGGTAGCGCCAAGCGCCCTTGCAGAAGCGCCGCGGGCAATCCGCGTTGGTCATCAGCGGGATTCCGCCCGGCAGACAGATTTGACCGCCGTGCGTATGACCGCTGAGCATCAGATCAAAACCTGCGTGGGCGGCCCGTCGATAGGGTTCCGGCGAATGCGCCAGCAGGATGGAGACGGCTTCCGGGGGAATAGGCTGGGCGGCTTTCTCGAAGTTATCCAACTGGTAGAGATGCGGGTCGTCGATGCCGGCCAGATGGATGAAAGCGCCGCCGCGTTCCAAAATCGCCGATTCGTTGAGCAAGAGGGTGATTCCCAGAGCTTCGATGGGTGGCGCCATGCGGATGGAGTCGTGATTGCCCAGTACGGCGTAAATCGGTCCGCGCAAGTGACGGCGGACCTCGGTCAGCGCGGCGAGTGCGGCGCTGTAAGGACCAAAGGTTCTGGCCCGGAAATCGCCGGTTATCACACAAAGGTCGTAGTCGATCTGGGGTAACCGCTCGATCAACGCGGCGGGATAACCCTGGTCCATATCGAGGTGCAGGTCGCTGAGATGGAGGAGGGTGAAACCGTCGAAAGCGGGGGGTAGCCGGGGAATGACGACCTCATTGTGGCGGATCTGGATCGCGGCGGCGTTGCGTTGCCCCCGGCGGTACAGCCCAAGACAGCGCAGGCTCAGGCGGATGAAAGCGTGAAACGAGTACCAGTTCTCGATATGGAACAACGTTCGACCCTGACCGAAGACCTGGTTGGCATGATCGGCCTCGATCCCCAATCGTTGCTGGAGATGCACCCGGCCCATTCGTTTTTCCAACCTTTTAAGTTCGACCGTTTCCTGATCGACGATTACCCCAGTCGCAAAGCGCGCGCTGCTAGTGGGTCGGAATGAAGGTGGGTC
>DAIRDI010000532.1:0-1650 GCA_036796235.1 Candidatus Competibacteraceae bacterium
GCCATTCTGGAAGCGCGCAAGCAGGCCGACCCCGACAGTTCCTACGTCGCCCGCCTGTACGCCAAGGGTCTGGACGCCATTCTCAAGAAAGTCGGCGAGGAAGCCGTCGAGACCTTGCTAGCCGCCAAGAATGGCGATCCCGAACATTTGGTGCGCGAAACCGCCGATCTCTGGTTTCATACTCTGGTCATGCTAGCCCATCAGGGACTGGGACCGGATGCGGTCCTGCACGAATTGCACCGCCGCTTCGGCGTTTCCGGCCTGACCGAAAAAGCCGCCCGCGCCGCCGGTTAAATCGCGGGCGCGGCCCGCCCCGCTCGCGGCTGTCTTCAACCTTTAACCTGCAACCTTTAACCTTCCATGTTTTATCTCTTAAACCTCAACCACCGAGGTCACCGCTTATGAGTATCGGCATCTGGGAATTACTGCTCATTCTGGTCATCGTCCTGATCCTGTTCGGCGGCAGCCGGCTACGCAATCTGGGCACGGATCTGGGCAGCGCCATCCGCGGCTTTCAGAACTCCATGAAGGAAGGCGCCAAGCCGGAGAACCCCGAAGAAACCGCCGCTGGCGAGACGCCGCGGCCGCAAGCCCGACTCGGCGAATCAGCGACCCTGTCCGCCGACCCCCTGCCCAAGGAACAACGGGACAAGGTTTAACTCCAGGCCCGCACACATGTTCGAAATTGGTTTCTGGGAACTGGTTGTGATCGGCGTGGTGGCGCTGATCGTGGTGGGTCCCGAACAACTCCCTGGTTTGGCGCGCAAGGCCGGTTTGTGGCTGGGCAAGGCCCGCCGGATGGTCGCCGAAGTCAAGGCCGACGTCGACCGGGAATTGCATCTGGAAGAACTCAAGCAGTCGTTGCGCCAGCAGACGGGACTGAACGAAGTGCAGGATCTGGCCGACCGGGTTAAATCGGCGCGGCGGGAACTTCAGGAAGAACTTGAAGATCTGGGTCCACCGCCCGGCTGGCGTCCCGGGATGCCGACCTCGCCACCTCCCTATTCCCCATCAGATCCAGAAGCATCCGCAGATCCAGAACCCCCTGCGGCGGCCGCTCTTCCTCCTCCGGCTCCGGTTCAGTTGCGGAAGCCCGCACCAGCGTCGCCCGATGTGCCGCCCGCCGCGCCAGCTCCGTCAACTCCATCCTCTCCCTCTCCCTCTACCCCACCGTCGAATGCCGCCCCGTGACTGACCCCCACCAAGCCCAACCGCTCGTCAGCCACCTGATCGAATTGCGCAGTCGCATTCTGCGCATGGTCATCGGGATTCTCATCGTGTTCCTGGCGTTGCTGCCGTTCGCCAACCCGATTTATACCACGCTGGCTGGACCTTTGCTGAAACACCTGCCGGCCCACAGCAGCATGATCGCCATCGACGTCCTGTCGCCGTTCCTCACCCCGATCAAACTCAGCTTGGTGCTGGCGATCTTCATCACCATGCCCTGGATTCTTTACCAGGTCTGGGCCTTCGTGGCGCCGGGGCTGTACCAGCGGGAAAAACGGCTGGCGCTGCCGATCCTGGCCTCCAGCACCCTGCTGTTCTACGCGGGCATGGCCTTCGCCTATTTCGCCATCATGCCGCTGTTTTTCGCGTTCGTGACCAGCACCGCCCCCGAGGGCGTGGCGGTGATGACCGACATCAACGCCT
>DAIRDI010000533.1:0-1599 GCA_036796235.1 Candidatus Competibacteraceae bacterium
CGGGAAGGTCGGGAACAGCCCGATGCCTGCGACCGGCTCTATTTCACCGACACCCACTTTGTTCGGGATGCGGAGCAGGCGGGATTCGCGACGGCGGGCCGCTATCTGCCGCTGGCGGTGGATCCAGAACGGTTCCAACCGGGTTCGACGGCGCGGCGGCCTGAATTGCTGTTCGTCGCCAGTCGCACCGCGTTCCGTGAAACCGTGACGCGCGGTCTGGACGCGCCCGCCCGGATCATCGGCACCGACTGGAGCGATCTGGCGCGTGAGGGGTTCCATCGGGTGAGCAACCGCAAGATCGGGCAGGGTCGGCTGATTCGCCTCTATCAGCGCCATTTCGCCGTCCTCAACGTCCGCAACGAAGCCAACGTCGAACACGGCCTGAATCAGCGCAGCTTCGAGCCGCTGGCCTGCCGGACGCCGGTGTTGAACGACGACCTGCCCGATTTACCCTTGTGTTTCGAGCCGGGACGGGAAATTCTGGTCTACCGGGACCGCGAAGAACTCAACGAATGGGTAGCGCGCTTGCAACGGGACTCCGCCTTTGGCCTGCAAATCGCCGAGGCGGGCCGCCGTCGGGTGCTGGCCGAGCATACTTATCTTCATCGTGTCACAACCATCCTGGATGATTTGGGCCTGTGAGCCATCCGGAAAGGAAACCTTGGGTGTTACGAACCTTGCAGATTCCGATTCAGGCCGGTTGCCTGACCCTGACCCTTCGGCGCGAGGAACTGCCGCTGGAAAGTTGCCTGGATTACGCCACCCGCCAGAATCCCCGGCGGCTATACCTGTTCGTCAGCAAGGTGCTGGGCAAGCATTGGCCGGTCCGCCCCAGCGTCATGCGCGAGGTTCACGCCCGACTCGCCGCTAAAATCGCCGACCTGCCGGGGCCGATGCTGGTCATTGGGTTGGCGGAAACCGCGACCGCGCTGGGGCGTGGCGTCGCCGAGGAAACGGCTCTCCAGACCGGGCGGGAGGATATTCTCTACCTGCAAACCACCCGCTGTCAGTTGAACCGACCCCTGGCGTTCGGTTTCGACGAATGCCACAGCCATGCTCCCGACCATGCGGTCTACCTGCCCGAACCGGCGTTGCAACCGCTCTTTAAGGGCGCGCGGTCGCTGGTGCTGGTGGATGATGAAATGACCACCGGACGGACGTTGGTGGAGTTGGCGCGGGCGTATCTACAGGTCAATCCAGGCATCGAACAGATCGCGTTCGCCTGCATCACCCAGTGGTTGAGCGATGCCCGACAGCGGGAATTAGCGACGCTGTTGGAGCGACCGATGCGGTTCCCGGCGCTGATCGAGGGCGAGTTCCAGTTCGCGGCCGATCCCGCTTTTCCCCCACCCGTTCTGCCGCCGATGGTAGCCGGTCCGGAGCGCTGTCACGATGGCATGGCGGTCGACCCGGCGCGTTGGGGATTGATCGCCGGTCGCTGGCAGTCGCCGGATCGACCTCCTCTCGCCCTGACCACGAAGCAGGGTTTAGGGAAAAAAAGCAACCGTCCGCTGACCATCATCGGCACCGGCGAGTATGCCTACACGCCGTTCCGCATGGCCTTGGCGCTGGAAGAGGAGGGTCATGATGTGTGTTTCC
>DAIRDI010000534.1:0-1595 GCA_036796235.1 Candidatus Competibacteraceae bacterium
CGGAACAGCGCCACCAGGGCCACGATTTCCTCGAAACGGTCGGGCTGCAAGCGGCGGATCAGATCCTTCATGCCGCTGGATTCGAGTTGGAACACCGCCGTGGTTTGATAGCGCTTGAGCAGGTCGAAAGTCGGTCCATCGTCCAGCGGAATGGCTTCGATCTCCAGCGGCGGCTCGCCCGTCGCTTGCCGCTGCGCGTTCGCGGTCCGCACCGCCCAGTCGATAATGGTCAGCGTCCGCAGGCCGAGAAAGTCGAACTTCACCAGTCCGGCCGCTTCCACGTCGTCCTTGTCGAACTGGGTGACGACGCTCGGTTCGCCCTCTTCACAGTACAGCGGCGAAAAATCGGTCAGGCTGGTGGGCGCGATGACCACCCCGCCGGCGTGCTTGCCGACGTTGCGCGCCAGTCCCTCCAGCTTGCGGGCCAGCATGATCAGCGTCCGTATTTCCTCGTCGTTCTCGTACAGCCGGCGCAGTTCCGCTTCCTGCTCGATGGCCTTGTCGAGAGTCATGCCGATCTCGAAGGGAATCAGCTTGGCGATGCGGTCGACGAAGCCGTAGGGATGGCCCAGCACCCGCCCCACATCGCGCACCACCGCCTTGGCCGCCATGGTGCCGTGAGTGGCGATCTGCGAGACCCGGTCGCGGCCGTAGCGCTGGGTGACGTAGTCGATGACCCGGTCGCGGCCTTCCATGCAGAAGTCGATGTCGAAATCCGGCATCGACACCCGTTCGGGATTGAGGAAACGTTCGAACAGCAGATCGTAGGCCAGCGGGTCCAGGTCGGTGATGCCGAGCGCGTAGGCGACCAGCGAGCCCGCGCCGGAGCCGCGACCCGGCCCGACCGGCACGCCATGGTCCCGCGCCCACTGGATGAAGTCGGCGACGATCAGAAAATAGCCGGGGAAGCCCATCTGGATGATGACTTGCAGCTCGAGCTCCAGCCGCGCGTCGTAGGGCTGACGGCGTTCGGCGAACTCGGGCGCGGCGGGATCGAACAGTCGCCGCAACCGCTGCTCCAGGCCGGCGCGGGCCTGGGCGGAGAAATAGGCGTCGGTGGTCAGGCCGTCTGGAACCGGGAAATCGGGCAGCACGTTCTTGCCCAGTTCCAGTTGCAGATTGCAGCGGCGAGCGATTTCGACGCTGTTGGCCAGGGCCTCGGGCAGATCGGCGAACAATTCCGCCATTTCTTCCGGCGTGCGCAGATATTGCTGGTCGCTGTAGCCGCGCGGCCGGCGCGGGTCGTCCAGCGTCACGCCCTCGTGAATGCAGACCCGCGCTTCGTGGGCCTCGTAATCCTCACGCTGGAGAAAGCACACCTCGTTGGTCGCCACCACCGGGGTCCCGGTGGCCGCCGCGAGCGCGACGACCGCGTCCAGATACGCCTCCTCCTGGGGCCGGCCGGTGCGCTGGACCTCCAGGTAGAACCGGTTCGGGAACAACGCGCGCCAGTCCGCCAGCCAGGTTTGGGCCTGAGCGGGTTGCTCGTTGAGCAACGCTCGCCCCAGCTCGCCCTCCCGCCCGCCGGACAGGGCGAGCAAACCGTCGGTATGGCCCGCCAGCCAGGCGTGGTCGATGACCGGAATGCCGCGCTG
>DAIRDI010000535.1:0-1589 GCA_036796235.1 Candidatus Competibacteraceae bacterium
CGCGGACCTTGCCGCTGGCGGTCAGGAGAAACGCGCTGGCGTCGATCTCCAGATCGCCGCCGCGCGGTTGCCAGTCCAGCGCCACCTGAATCCGGGCGACCGCGCCCCGCTCGCCGCGCAGCGCCACATTCGCCCCCCGTTGCAGGGAAATCGCCGCAGTCATTCCTCAACCCTCCTCGACGGTGGAACCTTGCAAATATTAGCGTTTACTAATATAAAAAACCCTTATGCTCATCCGGTTCAAGGCCATTCATGATGAACAGACTCATCGGCTCATTATTCATTCTATCCTTTAGTCTGCTGGCCGTCGCGCCGGCTGGACTCATCGCCGCCGAACTCCCGTTCCCGGTCGCCGAGGTTCAACGGCAAGTCCTGCCCACCGAACAGGTGCTCGACGGGGTGGTCGAGGCGGTCCGCCAAAGCACCGTCTCCGCCCAGACCGCTGGCCGGGTCGAGGAGATCCTGGTCGATGTCAACGACTTCGTCCCTCAGGGCGCGCCGATCATCCGCCTGCGCAACATCGAACAGCGCGCCGGGCTCGACCAGGCCCAGGCCGCGCTGCGCGAGGCCGAGGCCCGTTTCCAGGAAGCCCAGGCCGAGCACAGACGCATTCGCGGGGTCTTCGAGCGGCAAATGGTTGCCAAGGCGCAGATGGACGCCGCCACCGCCGCCCTCGACGCCGCCCGGGCCCGGCTCGACGCCGCCCGAGCCGGGGTCGCCCGCGCCCGGGAATCATTGGGCTACACTGCCGTCATCGCCCCCTACAGCGGTATCGTGCTGGAGCGCCACGTCCAGATCGGCGAGACCGTCCAGCCCGGCGCACCGCTGATGACCGGGTTCTCGCTGGACGAACTGCGAGTGGTGGCCGATGTACCGCAGCGGCTGATCGGCGCGGTCCGTCAACACGGCAAGGCGCGGGTGTTACCCCCAAATGGCGGTACTGCCATTCCCGCCGAGAAACTGACCTTCTTCCCTTACGCCGACCCCCAGAGCAACGTCTTCAAGGTCCGGGTTTATCTGCCCGAAAAAACCGAGGGACTCTACCCCGGCATGTTCGTCAAAGCCCTGTTCCGGGTCGGCGAGGACCGCCGGCTCACCGTGCCGCGGCAGGCGTTGGTCCAGCGCGGCGAGGTGAGCGCGGTCTACGTGGTGCGGGACGGGCAAGTCAGCCTGCGGCAGGTGCGGCCGGGGCGCGCCGAGGGCGAGGTGGTGGAAATCCTGGCCGGGCTGGATGCCGGCGAAACGGTCGCGCTGGACCCGATCCGGGCCGGCATTTACCTGAAGGAACAGCAATCCCCGCCGACCGCGAGGTCCTGAGATGAGCGACGCCGCTGAAGCGCGCCTCGGCCTGTCCGGGGTGATCGCCAGAAAATTTCTCCAAAGCGAAATCACCCCCTTGTTGGCCCTGGTCGGGTTGCTGATGGGGCTGTTCGCGGTGCTCGTCACCCCCCGCGAGGAAGAGCCGCAGATCAACGTCACCTTCGCCAACGTCTTCATTGCGTTCCCCGGCGCCACCGCGCGGGAGGTCGAGCGGCTGGTCAGCAGCCCGGCCGAACAGATGCTGGCGGAAATCGAAGGCGTGGAACACG
>DAIRDI010000536.1:0-1581 GCA_036796235.1 Candidatus Competibacteraceae bacterium
CGCCGGCAGGGTTCCCACAGCCGGAGGATCTCGCCGCGCCGTTGGCGGTCCTTGTCCGGCGCGTGGCGGAGTTTTTCCAGCCGCAGCGCGATGGCCCGCAGATAGCGCGGCAGGCGCGGCAGCCATTCCGGCGGGGTCTGACTGAGAAACCCCGGATACACCAGATGCGCCAACTGCTCGCGAACGTCGGCCAGCGCCTCGGCCCAGACCGGCGACGCCTCGCTGCCCAGCAGGCGGCGGACCTCGTGATACGCCGCCAGAATCTCCGCCGCCGTCTGGCCGATGTCCGCCCGCGCCGCCGACAACCGGGTTCGGCCCCGCTCCAGCAACGCCTCGAACGCCGCCCGGTCGCGCGGCAGCGGCGCGTCGCTCAGAAACGCCCGGTCGAGAATGGCGTTCAACACATCGTCCCGCAACTGCTCCTGCGTCCCCAGCCCCAGGTAATGCAGGGTCATGCGCTGGAACTGCGGCAGATCGCGGGCCAGGGTCTTGAACACCGGTCCCAACCGCCAGCCGAGCAGGCGTCGCAACCCCGCCCGGGTCGCCGCGTCCGCCCGCGCCGGCGAATCCAGCACCCGCAGCGCCAGCGTGCCGTCCGCTTCCGCGACCAGGGCCGGATAGCCGCGCAACTGAATGCCGTTGCGGACGAAACTCACTTCCTCCGGCAACTCGCCAAAATCCCAGTCCCGCACCCGTTCCCGCTCGAACTCCGGAGTCGGCAGCGCGGCGAATCCGGCCCGCGCCTCCCCGCGCAGTTGCGCCTGTAGCGCCGCCCAGTCGCGACCGACCGCCAGCACCTGCCCGTCGGCATCCACCACCTGACCGCGCATCCGCAGATGCGCCGGCACGGCGTCGGGATTCCAGGCGTCCTCGGGAATCCGCACCCCGGTCATCCGCTGCAAGTGTTCGGTCATCGCCTCGGTCAGCGACCGCGCGCCGGGTTCCATCACCTCCAGCAACGCCTGGACGTAGTTCGGCACCGGCACGAAATTCCGCCGCAACGCCTTCGGCAGGGATTTCAGCAAGGCCGCCATCCGCTCCGCCCGCAAGCCCGGCACCAGCCAGTCCAACTGCTTCGGGTCCACCTGATTCACCGCCGCCAGCGGTACGGTCACGGTCACGCCGTCGTCGTCCGCGCCCGGCGTGAAGCGATAGGTTAGCGGTAGGTGCAAACCGTCGAGATCGAGATGATCGGGAAAGCGCGCGCCGTCCGCCACCGGCCCGGCGTCCGCCAGCAGCGCGGCTCGATCCAGGAACAGCAAGCGGGGCTGCTCGCGCTCGGCCTGCTTGCGCCAGGTCTCGAAAGTCGGACCGCTATAAATCCCTTCGGGAATCCGCTCGGCGTAGAACTGGTACAGCGCCTCCTCATCGGCCGTCAGATCGCGGCGGGCGCGGACTTCCATTTCCTCCAATTCAGCCAGCAGTTGCCGGTTGTGCCGAAAAAACGCGGCCTGGCAGTGAAATTCGCCCTCGACCAGCGCCTGGCGGATGAAGATCTCCCGCGCCAGCGCCGGATCGAGCGGGCCGTAGTTGACCCGACGGTTGGCAATGATCGGCAGGCCGTACAAAGTCACCCGCTCG
>DAIRDI010000537.1:0-1574 GCA_036796235.1 Candidatus Competibacteraceae bacterium
GCCGCTTGCAGCCCGACCGTTTCGAGGAAATCGTGGCCCTGGTGGCGCTGTTCCGACCCGGCCCGCTGCAATCGGGCATGGTGGACGATTTCATCGACCGCAAGCACGGTCGCGCCCGCATCGAGTATCCGCACCCGGCGCTGGCGACGATCCTCCAACCCACCTACGGCGTCATCCTCTATCAGGAACAGGTGATGCAAATCGCGCAGGTGCTGGCGGGCTACAGCCTGGGCGGGGCGGATTTGCTGCGGCGGGCCATGGGCAAGAAAGACGCCGCGAAAATGGCCAAGGAACGGGATGGCTTCGTGCGAGGCGCGACGAATTATGGGGTCGATCCGGAAACCGCTTCTTATATTTTTGATTTAATAGATAAATTCGCGGGTTATGGTTTCAATCGCAGCCATAGCGCCGCGTATGCGCTCATTTCCTACCAGACCGCCTGGCTGAAGGCGCATTATCCGGCGGCGTTCATGGCGGCGGTGTTGTCGTCGGACATGGACAAGACCGACAAGGTGGTGGTGCTGCTTGAGGAATGCCGCCGCATGAATCTCAAGCTGGCGCCGCCGGCCATCAACGCCTCCGAGTACCGCTTCACGGTCGGCGAAGGTGGCAAAATTCTCTACGGGCTGGGCGCGATCAAGGGCGCGGGCGAAGGCGCCATCGAGGCCCTGGTCCAGGAGCGGCGGCAAGGCGGGCCGTACCGCGATCTGTTCGACCTGTGCCAGCGGGTGGACCTGCGCAAGCTCAACCGGCGGGTTTTGGACGCGCTGATCCGGTCGGGAACCTTCGACGCGCTCGGCCCCAACCGCGCGACGCTGACGGCGCAATTGCCGGAGGCGCTGCAACTCGCCGAACAGCATTCCCGCAACGACGCCGCCGGGCAGAACGACCTGTTCGGGCTGGCGACCGCCGAGAAAACCCCGGCGCGGCCGTCGCCCGTCGTCGCCTTGGCGGAATGGGACGAGGCAGAGCGGCTGCGCGGCGAGAAGGAAACGCTGGGTGTCTATCTGACCGGCCATCCCATCAGCCGGGTGGCGGCGGAACTGGCCGCGATCCACACCACCCGGCTGCGCGATCTCATCGAGAACGGTGGAACCCTGCGCCGGGGCGGCGACCGTTCGGTGCTGATCGCCGGGCTGGTGATCAGCCTGCGCACCCGCAACGCCAACCGGGGCGGCCGGATCGCCTTCGTCAACCTGGACGACGGCAGCGGACGGCTGGAGGTCCGCGTCTTCCCGGAGGTGTACGAACGCCATCGGGCGCTGCTCGTCGAGGACGCCATTGTGCTGGTGCAGGGCGCGCTGGGCTGGGATGAATTCAACCAGAGTACCCGTCTGAACGTCGAACGGGTGCTGGATCTGGACGGGGCGCGCGCCGAATACGCCCGCCGGCTGTGGCTGCGCTTGACCGCGCGGCAGTGTGAAGCTGGGTTGCCGACGCAACTGGCGAGCATCCTGGCCGAGCATCGCGCCGACGGTCGCTGCGCGGTGTGGGTGGAATATCGCGGCGGCGGCGCGCGGGTGGAACTGGCGTTCGGCCAGTCCTGGCGGGTCAAGCCCAGCGAGGCCCTGCTC
>DAIRDI010000538.1:0-1569 GCA_036796235.1 Candidatus Competibacteraceae bacterium
TGGATCGATGAAAACGATTCGGTTTATCAGCATCTGCGCATCTGGTCCAAGGACGTGCGGGAGCAGGATCAACTGGTCGCGCTCGGCGAACGCGGGGTGGGCGCCATTTACCTGGGGCATGTCGCCAGCCCGTTCGCCTTGAAAGACGACGACAATGCCCTGTTGGGCCAAATTCGTTCTTCGGGGGTCTTTCTCAACGAGAACGGTACGGTGGGAACCGTGCAGCAGATTGACTTGGCGATTTGAGGCGGAGTCGACCGATCGTTTTCCATCTTTTTCCTGCGCGGAGATGACATGCGCGAAGTATCCATCCAACGCTTGTCAGGCGACGACCTGAACGCTTGTCTCCGCGAGCTGGCGCGACTGCGCATCCGGGTGTTCCGGGATTATCCCTATCTGTATGAAGGCGGTACGGATTATGAGGAAAAATATCTGCAAACCTACGCGGACGCGCCCGACAGCGTGATGGTGCTGGCCAAGGAAGGGGAAGCGGTGGTCGGAGCATCCAGCGGTCTGCCGCTGGTGGCGGAAACGCCGAACGTGATCCAACCCTTCACGGCGCGGGGCTACGACCCGGCGCGAATTTTCTATTACGGTGAGTCGGTGCTACTGCCGGAATACCGGGGTTTGGGATTGGGTAAACGGTTCTTCGCGGAACGGGAGGCGCACGTTCGCGAGTTGGGACGGTTCGATATCGTTTGCTTTTGCGCGGTGGAGCGGCCTGTCGACCATCCGCGCCGCCCGGTGAATTATCGACCGCTGGATGATCTTTGGAGCCGACAGGGCTTCGTCAGGCATCCGGAGTTGCGCACCACTTTTTCGTGGCGGGATTTGGATGAGACGACAGAGTCGCCCAAACCGATGGTGTTCTGGCTGAAGCGGTTGGATTGACTGACCTCTCATCGCCCTCGGTTTCTCTGATTAAGGCGCCGTCTTCGGTGCTTGATCGCCCCAGGGCATCATCGCCACCGCCGAGAGTGAGTTCTTCGGCGAGCCTTCGATCAATTTGTCGCTGTAGACCAGATACACAAGAGTGTTGCGCGGCTGGTCGAGGAAGCGCACCACCCGCATTTTCTTGAACAGCAGAGAGCGGCGCTCGGTGAATACTTCCTCGCCATCCTTGAGTTTCTCCTTGATGGCGATCGGCCCCACCTGGCGGCAGGCGATGGCGGCGTCGGAGGTGTCCTCGGCCAGCCCCAGCCCGCCCTTGATGCCGCCGGTCTGGGAGCGGCTGACGTAGCAGGTCACGCCGGCGATCTTGGGATCGTCGAAGGCTTCGACCACGACCTTGTGATTCGGCCCCAGCCATTGGAAAGCCGTGTCCACGCTGCCGATTTCCTGAGCGTCAGCCAGTCCCGCCAGCAGCCACAGCGCGCCGCCCGCCAATCCACCCATTCGTAGCGAATTCATGAGGTTCATTGATACTCCCGCAAATACTCGGGCCGCGGGTCCCGGCAACCGTGGGGCAGTTGCTGGTAGCGGTTGACGAACACGTCTTGCTGGAGGATCTGCCCTTCCTGGACCACGGCCAGATTCTCCCGCTGGGTTTCCTCGGTGTAGTGGAACAGC
>DAIRDI010000539.1:0-1568 GCA_036796235.1 Candidatus Competibacteraceae bacterium
GTTCGGGAATCGCCGGGACGCCGACCGAGGTTGTCGGAAAGCGTTCCCTGACAGCGGCCGACGCTTTGAATTCTGGCCACGAGTCGGCGCGAGCTTGGCGTAACCAGCCGAGCATGCGCTGTTCCACGGCATCCTGAATCGCAGGTGATAAATCCCGAAAAATTAGTATCCCGACGGTGAGCAACAGGGTCAAACCACCCAGAAAAGTGATCAACGGTTGCATGAAAGCGATGGTGAGCAGGACCAGTAGCGCGAGCAAGATGTGCCGAATTTTCAAGCGTGGACCCCTCCGTCGTCGGGAATCAAAGTGAAAAGCAGTAAAGTTGTTCGGCTGGTCCGTGCTTGCGGACCAGAACGATCGACAGGCGATGGCCGCGGGCGTCATCCGGTGAAGGGGCGCTCGATCGACCAGGCGGCTTGGTTTTTCTGCTAGACTCAAACGCTGCGTCGATTGAGGCGGCCGGTTCGGGAAATCGCTGAATCCTTTACACGAATCCGTGGCTTATGGACATCGAAAAGCATCTTGAAAAACTCGCGGAAGCGTATGCCGCCGGCCGGTTGGACGAGGCGGAATTGGCCCAACGCCAGGAGGAATGGCTGCTGACTACCGCGTCGGAGGAGGGCGGGCCACCGAAAGCCCCAACGCTGGACGGTCGGGGTTCCGCTGCTCCCGAGGAGGCGCGGGCCGCCGGCGCCATCGGCTCGGAAGCACTGGAGGTTGGATCGGTGATCGGGCCTTCGGAACGACGAGTCCGATTATTACACGATCTGAACGGCAAAGGGCGCGTCTGGCTGGTGCGAGCGGTCCAGCCGGCCCCGCGGGAGACCGACCAGGCTACGGATGACTTTCGGGCCATCAAGATATTCCTGCCCGTCGGTCAGGGTCCCGGCGCGCGCGAAACCGAACGCGACGAGCGGGGAGCGCGGGCGGATCTCATCGGCCTGCGCGCTTATCTGACCAAGGTCAAGGCCCGGGTGGAATTGGCCGCCAGACTGACGCACCCGCACATCGCCAGCGTGTATGGCTGGAGACACGGCGCCGATGGCTGGCCGTTCGCCGAGATGGAATACCTCAGCCACCAGCAGGGCCGTAGCCTGGCTCGACGGCTTCGCGAACAGGGCCAGAATGGGTTGCCCTGGGAGACGGTCCTGAAGTGGTTGCGCCCGGTCGCCAATGCGTTGGATTACGCCCGACGGGAGCATCGGCTGGGACATCTACACCTGGATGCCGACGCGATCTTCATCGCCGATCAGGGGATGGTTAAGGTTCTGGGATTTGGGTTGGCGGCCGAGACGCGGGAACCGTCGGAAGTGCTGTTTGGAGCAGGCGATTCCAAGCCGGATCATGCGGTCGCCGATGGCTCGACGGAAGCGGCTCTCGCCGAAACGATTTTCCGTCGCGACGTCTTCGCCTTGGCGCTGCTGGTTTACCAGTCGTTGACGGGGCAGAGCGCTTATGAAGCGCGCAATCAATCTTCGAATCTATTGCCGCGCCCTCCGCGGTTGACGGACGAAGCGTGGCAGGTCTTGCGTCGCGGGCTGGCCTATCCGAGCGAACTGTGTCCGAT
>DAIRDI010000540.1:0-1561 GCA_036796235.1 Candidatus Competibacteraceae bacterium
CCATTCCGTCTCCGCGGAGCGGGCAAACGGCGCGGCGGCCGGTGAGGATGACCTCATGCGCGAGATGACCGAACTCCTGGATTTGATGGCCCGCCTGCGCGATCCCGAAAACGGGTGTCCGTGGGACCGGGAACAAACCTACGCCACCATCGTCCCCCACACCATTGAGGAAGCCTACGAGGTCGCCGACGCCATCGCCCGCGCGGACTGGGCGGAACTGCAGGACGAGTTGGGGGATTTGCTGTTTCAAGTGGTGTTCTACGCGCAGATCGCCCGTGAGGAAGGCCGCTTCGACTTCGCCGACGTGGCGCGCGGCATCGTCGAGAAAATGACCCGCCGGCACCCGCATGTGTTCGGTGACGAGAAGTACGCCGACGCCGCCGAGCAAACCGCCGCCTGGGAGCGGATCAAGGCGGCCGAAAAAGCCACGCGGCCCGCCGGTACGCTGGACGGCATCCCGCTGGCGCTACCGGGGCTGACTCGGGCGGTCAAGTTGCAGAAGAAAGCCGCCAAGGTCGGATTCGACTGGGGCGCGGTGGAGCCGGTGCTGGCCAAGATCGAGGAAGAAATCGCCGAAATCCGTCATGAGATCGCCAGCGCCGCTCCGGTGGAACGGGTGGCGGACGAACTGGGCGATGTGTTGTTTGCCTGCGCCAATCTGGCCCGCCACCTCCAGATCGACCCGGAAGCGGCGCTGCGCGGGACCAATGCCAAGTTCGAACGGCGGTTCCGGCGCATCGAGCAATGGCTCGCGGAGGACGGGCGCACCCCGACGGACTCGACGCTGGCGGAAATGGATGCGCTGTGGGAACGGGCCAAGGGCCGAGCGGATTCGAAGTAGGCGGCCCTTACCGGCGGGACGCCTCCCGCCACACCACCCGTTCCAGACCCACGCCCACCACGGCGAACAGCCGCAGATCGGTCAATCCATAGCGCTCCCGCAACGCCGCGCCGTAGCGCTGGGCCTGCTCCTCGGCTTCGGCCAGTTTCGCCTGGACCAGCGGCAACGCCGCCAGCGCCGCCGGAGCCAACGCGCGCAACTGTTCCCCGGTCAGGTTCAGGTCTTTCCGGCTGACGTATTTGAATTCCAGCAAGAGGTCCAGGGCCGGGAAGCGGCGCATGTCGGGGCGCACGATCAGACTCAGATCGATATAGCCATGATCGATTTCGGTTTCCGAGACCATCATGTACAACCGGTCGTCGAACAGCAGGGTCAGAAAGGCGAGCTTGACCAGCAATTCGTTGGTCCAGCGATAGTCCCGATTGGATAGCACCGGTAAATAGCGCCGTTCGATAAAATCAACGAGCGGAGCCAGATCCCCCCGGAGATAAACGGTCTCGGCGAGCCGTGGGATCGTTTGCCGATCCTCGTAGGTGGGCAGCCACGACTCCCGCAACCGTTCCACGTACAACGACCGGGCGACCAGATTGGGAATGTTGAGGATCGCCTGGCCGAGGATGCCCTGTCCGGTCAGGGTCAACACCCCGAAGTAGTACAGCAGCGAGGCCATGAACGGCTGATCCTTGACCCCGGTCAACACGTCCTGCACCCCAAAGCGCT
>DAIRDI010000541.1:0-1547 GCA_036796235.1 Candidatus Competibacteraceae bacterium
GACTGCTACCCTGCACCGAGATCACCTGAAAAACCTTGATCATGCCGGCCACGGTGCCGAGCAGGCCCAGCAACGGACTGATGGCGGCAATGGTGCCCAGGGTGTTCAGGAATCGCTCCAACTGGTGCGCGACATAGCGACCGGTATCCTCGATCCGCTCGCGCAAAATCTCCCGACCCCGGTCGTGGTTGGCCAATCCCGCCGCCACGATCCGGCCGAGCGGCGAACCCAGGGATAATTCGGCGACATCCTTCCGGTTAACGGTCCCCTGCTCCGTCCAGCGCCGCAGGATCATCAGGAGTTGATCCGGCAACACCCGCGCCCGGCGCAGCGCCCAAAACCGCTCGATGATGATGGTCGCCGCCGCCAGCGAGCAGGCCAGAATGGGCGCCATCAACCAGCCGCCGGCCTCGATCAATTCCAGCACGCCGCTGTCTCCATCATGATTCACGCCGCCACAGGGTTTCGAGTCATCAAAGAGGTTTCATCATACTGGATTACCTGGCAAACCGCAGCAGCGTTCCCGGTTGCGGCGTCGAAGTCCTGCGAATCTCCATATCCACACTAAAAACACTCCATGTCCACACTAAAAACACTCCCTCGTCTCGGTTCAAGGTAGTGAACCAGCGGTCCAGTATCGCCGATACTCGCGCCGATACCGCTCCGGTTCCAGCACGGCGCCCGGCTCCAGCCGGAAGGTGATCGCTCCTTCCTGGGCGGTATCGAGCAGGGTGGCGCCGGTCGCCTGATAGCGGGCCACGGTCTCCGGATGCGGATAACCAAACCGGTTGTGGTAGCCGGTCGAGAACAGAATGTAATCGGGTTGCACTGCGTTCAAAAACGCTGCCGCGGACAGATTGCGATGGCCGTGATGCGGCGCGACCAGAACCTCGGCGACCAAGCCGGCCCCATAAGTCACGGCCAGGTTGGTTTCAGCGGCGGTTTCGATATCGCCTGGCAACAACACCCGCCCGCCCTCGCCCTCCACCTTGAGCACGCAGGACGCATTATCACCGCTGAAGCCGGACGCCGGGGGATGCAGAATCTGAAACGTGACCCCATCCCACTCCCAGCGCTGTCCGACCCGGCAGGCCTCGGCTCCATCGATGGGAATCTGGTCGGGCGCCGAGGTCAAAATTCGCGCCACCGGCAGCAGCTCCCGCAACGACCGTACCCCGCCGGTATGCTGGCCATCGGCATGGCTGACGATCAGCACATCCACCTCCGTCACCCCCTGCTGGCGTAGAAATGGGACGAGTACGGCGCGGCCGGCGTCCAGCGTCGCCCCCAGTCGCGGCCCGGCATCGTAGACCAGTGCATGGTTCCGAGTGCGCACCACGGTCGCCAGCCCCGGACCTACGTCCAACAGGGTGAACCAGAACCCGCCCGCCGCCGGCGCGGCGACCGGCGGCCACAGCAGCGGCAGACACAACGGCAAACCCAGCCAGCGGCCAGGCAGGCCGCGCGGCGCCAGCAATAATGCCATCCCCGGTAACGCCAGGATCAACGCCCACAGCGGCGGCTCCGGTCGCGGCCACAGGAATCCC
>DAIRDI010000542.1:0-1540 GCA_036796235.1 Candidatus Competibacteraceae bacterium
ACCCGCTGGGAAGCGATCCTCAAGGTCATGCTGCCGACCGCTTCCTCCGGCATTCTCGCCGCCCTGGTGCTGGGCTTCGGCCGGGCGCTGGGCGAGACCATGGCGCTGGCCATGCTGATCGGCAACAGCAATCAGATCAATCTGTCCCTGTTCGCCCCGGCCAACACCCTGGCCTCGCTGCTGGCGTCCAGTTTCCCGGAGGCCGGTCAGATCGAGGTGCAGGCGCTCATGTACGCCGCCCTCGTGCTCCTCCTGATCACCCTGATCGTCAACATCATCGGACTGGGCATTCAGCAATACACGGTCCGCAAGTTCGAGGGTAAGAAATGAGCGACATCGAACTGACTTCGTCCGCTCGGGAAGCGCCGCCGGTGCGTCTGGAGCGGCAACCCCTCGAGCTGCGCGCCCTGAAAAGCGGATTCCTGACCTTTCTCACCTGGGGCATCGCCATTCTGGGCAGCATCCCGCTGTTCTCGGTCATCTACATGCTGGTGACGCAGGGCGGCGCCCGTCTGGATTTCGAGGCCCTGACCGCGCTACCCCCGGCCGGTTTCGAACTGGGCGGCGGCTTCGCCAACGCGATCCTCGGCACGCTGGTCTTGGTCGCCATCGCGACCGCCATCAGCGTCCCGCTCGGTTTGCTGGCGGCGATCTATCTCGCCATCCTGGATCCGAACAGCCGGCTGGCCAGCGCCGCCCGTTTCGTCGCCAAGACATTGACCGGGTTCCCCTCGATTCTGGCGGGCGTCTTCGTCTACGGCATCCTTGTGATCAACTTTGGCTATTCGGCGCTGGCGGGCGGCATCGCCCTGGCGGTGTTGATGCTGCCGACCATCGTGCTGGCCGCCGAAGAGGCGATGAAACAGGTCCCGCAACGGATGACCGACGCCGCCTTCGGCATAGGCTGCACCCGCAGCCAGGTGATCTGGCAGGTGGTGCTGCCGACCGGTCTGCCCGGCATCCTGACCGGCGTGATGCTGGCCGTGGCCGGCGCTGCGGGCGAGTCCGCGCCCCTTCTGTTCACGGCGCTGTTCAGCAACTACTTCATGTCCGAACTCATCGAGCCGACCGCGTCGCTGTCCATCCTGATTTATAACTTCTCGGCCATGCCGTTCCAGAATCAGATCGAGCTGGCTTGGGCGGCGTCCCTGGTGCTGGTCCTGATCGTCCTGGTCTTCAACATCCTGGCGCGGCTGATCGGCCAGTCCAAGTTTTAATTCATTGCGAGGAATGAGTGTATGAGCGCAACGGCGGAAGCAGTGGCATCCAGCGCGGCGGACTTTTCCCCACCGGTCAACGCGGTGATCGACTGCAACCTGAAGAAGGTTTTCTACGGCGACTTTCTCGCCGTCCGCGACAGCCATTTACCCATTGAGAAAGGCAAGATCACCGGGTTCATCGGCCCGTCGGGTTGCGGCAAGAGCACCGTGCTGCGCAGCCTGAACCGCATGAACGACCTGATCCCGATCTTTCGGTTCGAGGGCCACGTCAAGTACCACGGGCAGGATATCTACGGCAAGAAGGTCGATCCGGTGGTGGT
>DAIRDI010000543.1:0-1521 GCA_036796235.1 Candidatus Competibacteraceae bacterium
GGCGCTATCATCAACAGGTATCGGTGCTGGCCGAAGGCGACGACCGCCCGCTGCTACACTATCTCCGCCCCGGCTTCGATTGGTTCTCGGTGATGAGAATTTACGTCTCCAGCCTGCCAAAAAGGAAGTTGTTCGACTTTACCACCACCACCAACGGCAGCGAGCGCCCCATGGTCCCGGTGGGTTCCTACGAGAAAATCATGCCACTGGATATTCTGCCGACCCAACTGCTGCGGGCCTTGATCGTCGGTGACACCGAAACCGCGCAGGATCTCGGCTGCCTGGAGCTGGATGAAGACGATCTGGCGCTATGCACCTTTGTGTGCCCCGGCAAATACGAGTACGGGCCGATTCTCCGCGACAACCTGACGCGCATCGAACGAGAGGGCTGAGGCATGCGACTGGCGAAATCGTCTGATTGGAACCGTGCTACACTGATTCAGTGAACTCGTGTGGAGACAAATATGGTTAATCTCACGATCAGCGTTAGCGACGAGGTACTCAAGCGGGCGCGTATTCGCGCATTGAAAGAGAACCGCTCGGTTAACGCGATGCTGGGCCAGTATTTGGAGGAGTATGCACAAATGGATGAAGTCCAACGTCGCCGGCAGCAGGCGTTGCAAACCGTACTGACGCTGGCCGCTCAGTGTCGCTGCGGGCGGAACGGGAAGACCTGGAGTCGGGACGAGTTGCATGAGCGATAAGGTCCTTTTTCTCGACACCAACGTTTTGGTCTATCTCTTCGATTTCGATGAGCCGGCGAAGAAAACCATCGCCGAAGGTATTTTTGGCGAATACGCCGAGATTCGACTCAGTACCCAGGTTCTCCAGGAGTTTTACGTCACGGTCACCCGCAAACTGGGTCGCCCCATGCCGCTAGAGCAGGCCTTGACCGTGGTCCAACAGTTCCAAACCTACCCGGTTGCGGTGATCACCAACAGCGTGGTCACCAAAGGCATCCGCCGCGGCATTGACTCCAACCTGTCGTTTTGGGATGCCTTGATCGTAGAGACGGCGCTGGCGGAAAAGGCGGATTTGCTGGTGACGGAGGATCTTCAGGACGGCTGGAAGATCGGTTCAATGCGCGTCTGGAATCCCTTTGGTGCATTGGGTTGACGTAGTCAGATCACTCCTCAAACGTATCCGGGTCCACGCCCAACTGTCGCAACCGTTCCGCCAGCCGTTCGGCGCGTTGCCGTTCGGCTTCGGCGCGTTGCCGTTCGGCTTCGGCGCGTTGCCGTTCGGCTTTAGCGCGCCGCGCCTGTTCGACGAAAGTCTCAAAGCGTTGCCCGTCCGGGTGGTGGAGCGCCAGGTCGGTTCCCTCCAGGCCAAACCGAATGCCCAGCAATGGGCTGACCCAGCCCTCCATCGAAGCAATAATCGGCTCCAGCCGGCCCTCCCGGCGCAGCCAGCCCTTGAGTGTCCCCCGATCGGGATCGTATTCGTAGTACTCCTCCACCCCGTACCGGTCGTAAAAATCCCGTTTCTTCCGCATCTCCGCCGGCGTGTTGCCCGGCGACA